>CALAGB010000288.1 GCA_937891245.1 uncultured Thermomicrobiales bacterium
CGGCGCGCATCGCCGACCGGCAGTACAACCTCGGCGCGGTGCCGAGTCCGTTCGACTGCTGGTTGCTGATCCGCGGTATCCGCACACTCGGGGTGCGCATGCGTCAGCAGATGGCAAATGCCCAGGCGATCGCCGAATGGCTGAGCGAGCAGCCGCAGGTGACGAGCGTCCTCTATCCCGGCCTGCCGACGCATCGCGGCCACCGGCTCGCCAAGCGTCAGATGACCGGCGGCTTCAGCGGCATGGTCTCCTTCGTCGTTGACGGTGATGCTCCGGCCGCGCTGCGCGTCTGCGAGGCGACGAAGGTTTTCATGCAGGCGACGAGCCTCGGCGGTGTCGAATCGCTCATCTTCCCGCCGACCGGCTGGCTGCTGACGGCGCCGGAACTGATGGCCCAGATTCCCGGCTCCCCCTGGGCGCAGCATCCCGGCCTGATCCGCCTCTCGATCGGCATCGAATCGTCCCGCGACCTGATTGCCGATCTGGAGCAGGCGCTGAAGGCGGTGTAGGCGCGGCCGTCGAGCGCACTGTTTCATCAAGAATTCATCTCTCGTCTCTAGAGTTCGATGGTGGGACGAGACGTGACGAGATGGAGGTATCGAAGCAGTGCGCATCCTGGTAGTCGAGGATGAATCCCGGCTTGCCGGTCTCCTCCAGCATAGTCTCAAAGAAGAGGGGCATGTCGTTGATGTCGTCTTATGCGGCAAAGATGCACTCGCCCAGCAGATGACGTGCAACTACGATGTTATTGTTCTCGATCGCATGTTGCCGGATATCGACGGGCTGGAAGTCTGCCGCACCCTGCGCCGCCAGCGGGTGCAGACACCGATCTTGTTGTTAACGGCACGCGACGCTGTTGAGGATCGGGTAGCGGGGCTCGATGCGGGTGCCGACGATTATCTGACCAAACCCTTCGCCTTCAGCGAACTCGCGGCGCGACTGCGCGCGCTCAGCCGCCGCGCCGTCGAGATGCTGCCGGCCGTCCTGCGCGCCGACGATCTGCGTCTCGATCCGGCGCAACGGCGCGTCTGGCGTGGTGAGCGTGAGATCTTCCTCCCGAATAAGGAATTCCGCATCCTCGAATATCTGCTGCGTCATCCAAACCAGGTCTTGACTCGCGACATGATCGCGGAACATGTCTGGGATTACGAGTTCCTCAGCGTAACCAACGTCATCGATGTCCACATTCGGGCGCTGCGCAAGCTCATCGATGATCCCTATCCCGGGCAATTGATTCAGACGGTGCGGTCGGTCGGCTACCGGGTCCGCTCCTCGTGAAGCTGAGCCGGTTGCCATTCCGCTGGAAGCTCACACTCTGGTACGCCGCCTGCTTCTCGTTGCTCTTGGCGGTGGCAGGTGTGGCGCTCGTGGTCGGGTTTCACCTCCTGTTGTATTCATCTTTCGACGATCAACTACGGGCGCAAGCGATCGCGACAGCCAGTCTTGTTCGACAAGAAGATCGGACACTTTCTCTTCCGAACGGAGCCAATGCCACCGCCGGAAACAGGTATTTCGTGCGTCTGGTGCGGACCGATGGGCAGGCGCCGGAGCCGATATCGGGTGATGCCGTTCCACTCGATCCGGCCGATGTCGCTGCGGCCGTGTCCGGCAAGACGGTGATCAGGTCCGTGTCAGTGGGACAGGGATCCAGTCTCCGGCTGGTGACCACGCCAGTCGTGGCCAATGGGCAGGTGGCAGGTGTCCTGCAGGTCGGGGCGTCGCGTACCTGGATCGACGACACGCTCCATGATCTGCTCGGTCCCATCGCGCTAATTTCGCCGTTGGTGCTCCTGGTTGCCTTTGCCGGTGGTTACCTGATGGCGCGGCGTGCCCTGGAACCGGTTGTCACCATTACCCAGTTGGCCGCAGCCATTAATAGCCGAGAGCTTGATCGCCGGCTCGATCTTGATCTTCCGGATGATGAACTTGGCCAGCTTGCGGCGACCTTCGACCAGATGCTCGCACGGATCGCCGCAGCGTTTTCCCAGCAGCGCCGCTTTGTCGACGACGCGGCCCATGAACTGCGCACTCCATTGAGTCTGCTCCAGAGTCAGATCGACCTCGCACTTGCTCGCCCACGTACCACGGCGGCGTATCAAGAGGCGCTCGCCGGCATGCGCCTCGATCTTGCCCGCCTGACCAAAGTCGTCAGCATGCTTTTGACACTGGCCCGTTCCGACAGTGGTCGTCTAGCACTCGAATGTACCTCGTTTGACCTCGCCGATACGGTTGCTCTGGTCGGAGAACAGTATGGCGAGTCGATGAGTGAGGCGGGCATTAGTCTCCAGACTGAGACGCAACCAACACCGCTGGTCGGTGACGAGGACACGCTGGTGCAAGTGTTCGTCAATCTGCTGGATAACGCGCTCGCTCATACGCCTTCCGGTGGCACCATCACGCTCGGCTGCCGGCCAGACCTGGACCAGGTTCAACTCTGGGTGGTTGACACCGGTTGCGGCATCGCTGCCGAGCATCTGTCGCGTGTCTTCGACCGCTTCTACCGTGTCGATGCCGGACGAGGGCGCGCCCAGGGCGGCACAGGATTAGGACTCAGTATCTGCCACGCCATTGTCACCGCCCATGGGGGTTCCATTCGTCTGATGAGTACGCCCGGACGCGGTACGCGTGCCGTTGTCACATTGCCGGCCGTCCCGGTGAAGCAAGGGTCGGCGTTCGACGCCCGGCAGGTGCCTCCAGTCGCTCGTGGGTGACGCGGGTGCGTTTCTCGATGTCGGTGCCGCTACAGTCCGGGGTAATACCACTCCAACCCGAGCATGGTGAGGCCCGCGATGACGACAAATGCGAACAAGGTGAGTGTCGTGACCAGCGTTCGCCCCCGCAAGCGGCGAACGCGGAGTGGGTGCCGGCTCCGGAGCCACCAGCAGAGTGCCCCCGCGACCAGCAGCAGCGGTCCTCCAACGAGGAGTGCGTGCGAGACGAGCGTGACGCGGCTTGTCAGCGTTTGGATCTGGGAACCGAGCAGATAGCCGATCGTGAGCGGGAGTCCCGCCCAGAGCAGCGCCGCCGGGGCGGCCCCGAATAGGAAGGCGCGAAACGGGATTCCTACGAATCCGGCGCCGATACTTGCCCACATCCGCACGACCGGCAGCAGGCGTAGCACGAAGACGACCAGCGCGTCGTGCTCTCCCAAGCGTTGATGCCAGCGCTTGAACGTGCTCCCCTGTCCGTTTGAGGACCGACGGAGCATTCGCTTCAATAGCCGAACACCGCCGGTGCGGGCGATGAGGTGCAGCATGGTGGTTCCCAGGAGGTCGGACAGACTGACCAACACGAGCCCGAACAGGAGTCCAGTAAGGCTGTGGATGGCGTAGCTGCCGGCCAGCAGCAGGGCGACCTCGATCGGGATGCCGGTTGGGATGCCCAGTTCACCCACGATGATCATCAGTGCCACCAGCGGCACTCCATCGTGGGTAATCAGCGCGAGCAGTGTTCCTTCACTCACGTCAGCGCATCCTCTTCAGCGAAGACTGTCCATCGCGAGTCTCCGCCACAAGTGTGTCCAGATCGAATGAAGCCGAGATGAAGCCTGGGTGGGTGCACCGCTTCACGGCAACTTCATGTCCGCGACGCACAGTTCAGCGTGGGCCACGAGTGTGGCCCACGTGTGGGAGCAACTGTTGCGAGAGGTGATGGATGGAACGGCAACACATTCTGCAACTTCGCGGGGTAGCCATGGGGCGGCTCATTCGCGACGCGGGGTTGCGCACCGGTATCCTCGTACTGGTGTGGCTGGCCTGGTTGACTCCGTGGTTTGTCTGCTGTGTGATCGCGAGCGGCGCCGGTCTGCTCGGCCTGGGTCTACGAGGCCGCGTGGTGCGCGCCAACGTTGCCCACGTGCGCGCGGATGAACCCGTTTCTCGGCAGCGTGCCTGGTTTATCGCGCTGCAAGAGATCGCAACACATTGGAAGATGATCCTTGAGTTGTTGCGGGCGAACGCGCGTCCGCTCCAGCCCACGCGGCTGCACGTGGCTGGATTCGCGCATCTGGCTCCCCACCTTGGGCGGCGCGGAATCGTCGTCGTCGCGCCCCATGCCGGACCGTACCCGATCCTCGGCCTGCTCACGAGCCCCTGGTTACGATTCCACGGATTTACCGGTGAGATCGTCGTCGTTGCCCGGATCTTCCGGCCCTTCCGCTCGGGTGCGCTGATGGACTGGTTCATCGACGTCTTCGCGCGGGCAGGAGTCACCATTATTCCAAGCGACACGCCGCCACGCGTGCTGGCGCTTCGGCTCCGCTCCATTCTGATCAACCGGGGGATCGTCATCCTCTTGGTCGATGAGCCGACTCCGACAGAGTCCTATCTCGTACCGTTCTTCGACGCGGCTATCCAGCTGCCGCTTGGGCCCGCCCGTCTGGTGGCTGCCACGAAGAGCGTTATCGTCCCATGCATCGCCACGTTCGGCCGGTCGCGGACGGTGTCCCTTACCATTGGATCCGTCATCGAATCCCAGGCCGACGCCCGCGCCACGACGTGCCAGGTGGCCGTTGCCCTGGAGCAGATGATCGCTCTGCATCTGGACCAGTGGGCGATGTTGACGCCGATCTGGCATTCCACTCCGTAACCAGACCGGTACCCGTCCGGGCGAGGAGACGGAACGCGCGCCATCAATGGTGGCCCCTACAGAGGAATGGGGCTCCAACGACGGGAGAGCCGTGTGCCCTCCCGTTCTTCATATGCGCTCCAGGCGCCGCGTCTTCCGCTGAAAATCCGATACAATCTAATGCTCCGTGCCCATCACGAGGCGTTCGGTCGTTGGGGCGGCCGTCTGCTTCGGAGAGATCTGCTGCGCGAGCGCGACGAGCTTCGATGCCAGCGCCAAGCGGATTGTCTGGCGCGGGGCCGGCTTCGGCATCATCGCGGATTCATGCAATCGCTTCTCCTTGAACCCTTGTTCCATTTTCACCAGGTCAAACTCAGTCCATCCGTACATTCGATTTTTCCTTTCAGTCTTGGTACTCGCGCCGCGTCACCCGATGACATAGCGCCCTCGGTCAATCGTGATCAGCTTGGCGTCGCGACTGACTCGCCTGAATGCAGTTCGGTCACGTCGCGCTGCGCCTGAGACGGCGAAGGTCGCGTGAATCGGTGAGATGGACCCGCGAACCGTGAAACCAATCGATCCAAGAAGGGTGACTGCGTCAGCTGTGAGGCTCGCCGTAATTCCGTGCCGACCTTGTCGTTTCGAATCTCGGCCCCAATATCGAACCGTTTGCGGTCGGACAACCGGCTCAGGATCTCGTTGTGCTCCATCATCGTGTGCTCCCTTTCGCTGCTTGCCGTACCATTCACTCGACACAGCGATCATAGGAGCCCGTTCTTTAATTGCTCTGCATTCGGTATTAATTGGGATTGAAAAGAAGTTGAATTTCTCAGTCGCCGGGAACCAGTACCGAGGGGATCGCGGAGTTGGCGAGTGAGAGGTAGAAGTGGCCGGTCCCGGGCAGTCCAAGCAGAAGGCCGGGTTCGTCGGTAGCGCAGAGGGCAGTAAGGTCACCGGCCGCCGCGACCGTGGCGAGACCAGCATTCGCAACACGCAGCGCCAGACGCTGTAACGACGCGGATTCATCCGGCAGCCAACGGGCCGCCCGCCAGAGGATGACGGCATTACCCGCAAGCCCGTGGCACAACGACCAGTTTCTCGCGAACGCGTCGAGATGCAGCTCCGTCCAGCGGCGCGTCGCCTCGATCGCCACGCGCGCTTCAGTCAGATAGGCAGGGTCGCCGAGAACGTTCCAGGCTGCCAGACGCGAAATCGCGATACCACCGGAGCCATGACACCAGACGCTGGCCGCGACCGCAGCAGGTCCGAACGGGGAGCCTTCGGACGGATAGCGAAGATCTACCCAATTCTCGAGTGCGGGGCTGAAGCTTCGCCGTTCAAACGCGAATGCGGCTTCCGCGGCGAGACGGAAGCGTTCGTCCTGCGTTGCCACGAATAGTTCGAGCAGGGCGAAGCCGATACCGGATGAGCCGTGCGCCAGCCCGGTCAGCCCGCGTCGCCCAGAGGGGGAATTGACCGGCCAGCAGAGCGCCTTTCCACGTCGTTTGGCCGTGGCGACGAGTCGATCCCCGTAGCGTATCGCGATCGTCAGCAATTGCTCGTTCTCCAACATGCGCGATAACGCCAGCAACGCGACCACGGCACCGGCCGTGCCCGACAGCAGATCGGGCACGGAGGTGTGCGTCACCGTCGACAAGCTGCCGGCGAGCCTGGTCGGTATCAACGCAGCCAGTTCATGATCACCGAGGAGCACACCGACGGTTGCCGCCGTCACCGCAATGCCCGGCACGCCCGTATAGAATCCGAGGCTTCCCGGTTCGGTTAGTCGATCGATCGTCCGTATCGCCTGCGTCATCGCACCCTGGGCGGTGATTCGGTACGCCTCGATGCCCGTCTCGGCGAAAAGGTGGGCGAGGAAGAGCGCGATCCCCGACGTTCCGGCATAGAGGTCCGGGCCGATCGCCCCGAACGTTTCGACATGGCCGGCGCTGCGCCCGGCGGATCGCGCTTCGACGTTCCCGAGCCAGGTGCAGCGGTCGTCATACCAGATGGCATTCTGGACGAGCCGAGTCCCAATCTCCTCAGCCAGCTTCAGGTATTTCTCCGGTTGCGCACCGTCGTCGTTCGATGATCGCTCTGGACGAGTGGCGGCGAACGTTGACGGCAGAGGGCCGAGCAGTTCGTCGTAGTCGTCGATCGAGTTCGGGTTGAGGTAGGGTCGAGACGGGTCGATGCCCGCACGTCGTAAACGGTTCTCGATCGCGTCGAGCAGGTCATTTGGATCGGTGATCTGCTGCTCCGCCGCTTCCACCACGGCCTCGGCCAGCGAGCGGCACCGGTGCATGCCGAAGCTCTCACCATTGCGCGGGTCTTCGGCGAGGCTCAGCCCGCCGGCGAGCGGTTTGGTCAAAGCCGGCACTCCTGGCTGAAGCGTGTGGCGTACATCCTCGTAGACACGCATCAGGAGATGAGCGGCACGACGGAGATCCTGCCTGGTGAGATAGACTACGCCTGCGTCGTTCCGATGGTAGGCGCCGGGGTCGTTAAGCACTTTGACGTTGAACGGCACGCCCTCGGCGTTGAGCCGCGAGGTGACCGACGCCATGAACGAAGGCGCACCGTCCGCGCACAGGTGCCAGTAAAGCCGGACCAGCACGTCGTCTGCTGAGAGGTACAGCGGCGCGTCGCTCTGGGCGAGATAAAAGCCGGGCGACTGGGCCGGTAAATCCTTCGGCATCCGCACCGCAACGGAGCCGTGCGGCGCGAGTGGCGAGCCGGCCTCATTCCGGTATGCGTCCGGTCCGAACCATGCGGATAGGCCGGCGCGCCGCGCCCAGACGCCATCTTTGGACTGTTCGATGACAGCCCAGCCGCTCTGCCAGTTTCCCGTGCCCTGGTTCGCGTCAACGAGGGCGCGGGCGAACAGGCTCTCTTCTGGTACCGGCACAGACGCCGACGAATGAGAAGCAGGGACCGCGGTTCCGGGGAGATAGAACTGCCGGTAGAGCCGCGACTGAACCTGCGTGACCAGCACGCGCCGTCGTGTTTCCTCATCAATACGCATCGCCATGGCGTGCGGCAACTTGTGCGACCTCTCGCCGAACCAGCGATACCGGTCCGGCGGTACAACACGCAGCGCTCCGATCAGCGTTTCGATTTGTGCGCGATAGATGCTCGCCACCTCGCCGCCCTACTGGGTTAGTCCGAACAACGAGCTTGCTGCCTCGCCTGGTCGCTGCAGCATGTTCTCGGCGACCTGAAGTCGAAGGACGCTCGTATTGCTCGCCACTGGTCTCAGGGACTCGGCTTCGATGGCCGTCTGCACGAGTCGCGCGGCCGCGTAGCGCACCATCAACCGGAGCGCGGCTCCGCCATCGGCCGATTCGCTCCCGTTGCCACCAGCGTAGCTCTTCCAGAACTGCTGTATGGCGGGCTGTAACCGTTGCAGCGGCACGCTTGCCGCTCGCGCCTGGGAGAGCGGCGAGTTCTCCGACGCCGGAATTGATGAAATCCAGGTATCAAGATACTGGCTGAGATAGGAGCCCACGTCCCAGAGCGGGTCGCCAAGCTGAACCATCTCGCAGTCGACCAGCGTGAGCCTCGGGGCATGGGCCTTTCCGGTTGGATGGACGACGAAGTTGTCCCATTTGACATCAGCGTGAATGATCGACCCCGGCTGCCAGCCAATCCGTAGCGCGTCAAACTCAGCGAGGAGCGGTCCAGCCGACTGGGCGATCTTGATGACGTCCAGGCTTCCGCCGCTCACACGATTGAGGAAGGCCTGCTCCGGGCGGTCGATTGAGAGAACCCAGGGTGGCCTGCTCTCGGCTTCGATGCCGCTGCCGGTCGAGGCGGGTTGCCAGCGATGCAGCCGGCGAAGCGCGAGCGCCGCGTGGTGCGCGAGCGCGCTGGACCAGCGCCCGGTTCGATGGTGATGCTCGTCCAGGCTGCGCGCGCCGGGCACGAGATCGAAGATGAGGATATGCCGTTCCTCGTCCCAATCTCGTACCCGAGGCAGCACGCGCTGCAACCGTTTAGCGTCGGGCGCGGCGTCGATGGCGTGCAGAAAGGCCGCTTCTCGGGCCACCGTCGCTGCCCGTTCGACGCCGAGCCCTTGCTTGATGAAGTAGTGCGGGCCGAGGGCCGTCGTCACCCGGAAACTCAAATTGCGCCGGGAAACCCGCTCAACCCGCACCCAACCGTCGACGATTGCCCGTGGACGAATGAGCCCCTTCTCATCGAGGTAGGCGATCACCGTCCGCTCCGTCAGCCGATCGCCGTAGGCATTCGATAGCGTCGCACGATCGGCCCTGGTTTCAGGAGCGCGAATCACACGCCGCCTGAGTCGTTGTTACGAGGATCGCAATCTCTGATCGAACCACCAGCCATTTTTACATCTGGCAATCCCGGACCTTGAGGCCAGATCGGCCGATCCTCTCGTAGATTGTTCCGTGAAATCGCACCGGCGAGGAAACCGGCTTCAACCTGTTTGGATACGCGCGACGTGAGTTGGACGATCGCGTTTGGTTGGGCCAGGAGGAGAACGAACGGTGAGTTTTTTCCACCAAGATCGATCGTCGCGATAAGTTCGGCAGTTGAGAACTCGAGGTACTCATCAAGCTGTTCGTCCAGATAGAGGCGGGTTCGTGTCGAGACATTGCTCTTTCCGAGGTATCCCGAAAAACGTTTGGCGTTCGCGGCGTCATCGTCCCCAACCTGCGCATCACGAATGATCTCTTCGATGGTTTTTGCCACGGTTCCTTCTTTCGACGAGTGGCGAGAGGCCGAAGGAATTGACCGGCTTTGGTCATGGCGAATGACAGGCGTCGAGTTGCGCCCGGAGTTTCCCAGCCTCACGCCCGAGACGCTTCAGCGCGAATTGTGCGGAGATTGCACCTGCCCGGTCGATCCGGGGTATGGCGGCTTCGCGACTGCCGCGCCGGACGAGCATCTCGCCGTAGGCATATTCGGTATGGCCCTCAAAGACGGGGATGCACGCCTTTTTCTCGGCCGCCAGCGCCTCTTCGTAATACGCTGCCGCATCAGCCCAGCGCTCGAGCGTGGCCGACAGTCGTCCGAGATAGTGTGACACTGGTCCGAGGAAGATCACTCTATTTCCCGGGCTGATAAACAGCCGGGAATAGGGTTTCATGCTGGCAAGGAGGGCGGCCGTGTAACGCGTATCGCCAATAGCCGCGCTGGCGTCGGCGATCAGTGCTTGCGATGCCAGCCAGTAACCGTCGTGAGGAATCGCATTTGCACCACTGTCTAGCAAATGGTCAATGATTTCGGAGGCCTCGCCATACCGTTCACCTTCCGCCATGAGTATCGCGAGGAGGCATTGCCAGAAGGGCTCGGTGGGATGGTTGAGTGTTTCACGAGAGAGGATCGCTTCAATCTCCGGATGCCGATCTTGCTCTCGTCGCAGGGCGAACAGTTGAATGAGCAACGTGATGCGTGAGACTTCCGGATTGCAACGCAGGCCGATGGCACGCGCAAGGTCCATCAGTCGCTCGGATTCAGGGAGATTTCCTCGCGTAAACGCCCGCATCGCCCGTTTGGCAGTGATCGACCAGAGGTTGAACGTGAGATGGTAGCGCGTCGCGAGTGCCTCATAGGCATCTAACTCCCGGTCAGCTTCATCGATCAGTCCTTTGATCAGCAAATTCCCGATGAGCTGCGCGCGCGCCGAGAGTTCCGACTGCGGCTCACCGGCTTCCGCTGCCAAAGCAAGTTGCTCGCGGACGATATCGAGTCGTTCATCGACGTCCTTGTCGGTCCAGAGCACGTCGTGTACTGAGCGCAGAGCTTCGATGATGATTTCCGGTCTTCCGATGAGCCTCGCCATCGCGAGCCCATCGCGTGCGAGCTGCTCGTAGCGGACTTGCATGGCGAGCGAAGCGGGCCGGGCCTTGTCGTACGCCAGCGAGAGGGCGAGAAGGCTCATCAACCGGGCGCGCAACGGATTGTCGCCAGGTGGGAGCGCGGCGAGTGCTTCTTCCAGCAGCGCGGTCACATCGCTGGCGCGCCACTCGTTGAAATTCGAACCATCGTCAATCATCTGCAGCGCAGCCAGTCCGAGCCGCTCGGCGTCTCCCATTGAGTGCGCGACCTCGACCGCGCGCAGGCAGTGCGCCTGTGCGGCAAGCGGCTCACCGGCGACCGCCTCAGCTCGTGCCAGCTGGAGCAAAACGTCAAATTGCGTGGCCCGCTCCTCCGGCAGGAAGCGGTCAAGGACTTCCAGCGCGTGCCCGAACTGGTCGACGGCCTCGGCATAGGCGAGTCGTGCCATCGACTGCTCGCCCGCGGCGGTGAGGTATTTCAAGGCCCGCTCCGCTTCGCCCGCGGCAGCGGCCATGAAGAAATGGTGGGCGAGTTCGGCATAGGGCGGATCGGCGCTGGTCGCGACGAGGTGCTCGAGGGCGTCCCCGATGCGCGCGTGTATGCGCGCGCGGCGTGCGGCGATCAGACTCTCGTAGAGCGCCTGTCGCACCAGGATATGGGCGAAGCGGAAGCGATCCGTGTGCTCGCTGTCTTCGAGGATGACACCGAGCATGACGGCTTCTTCGAGCCGGTCGATCAGGTCATCGACCGGCGTATCGCTCACCGTGGCGAGCAACCCGAGCATGAACTCGCTTCCGATCACCGCGGCGACGACCAGCGCTCGCTGGGCATCCTCGGACAGATGGCTCAGCCGTAGCGAGACCGCTTCACGGACCCCGAGCGGAACGGTCGTTCCCCACCCGCTCGGCTCGCCCTCTTCGCTCACTCGTCCTTCCTCTGCCAGGAGTTGTACGACCTCGCGCAGGAAGAAGGGATTGCCGTCGGTTCGCTGGTAAATCGTCGTGACGAGCGTTTCCGGTAACGGCCGACCGGCAATGAACGCGCCGTACTCCGCGGCGTCCTGTGGCTCCAGACCGTTGAGCGTGACGCGATGCGTCGCGCGCGAGCGGTTCAGGCGCTCGATCGCATGAACGAGCGCGTCATTCCCGGCAGCT
This sequence comes from uncultured Thermomicrobiales bacterium, assembly GCA_937891245.1. Taxonomy (GTDB): domain Bacteria; phylum Chloroflexota; class Chloroflexia; order Thermomicrobiales; family Thermomicrobiaceae; genus CALAGB01. Next base: position 11,526 of record CALAGB010000288.1, read on the forward strand.
TCAGCGTCTCGATACGTGCCGACGAGCATGATGCGCTGCGCGGCGATCTCGTCTCCGAGAAATTCCAGGAGCATCAGCGATGAGCGATCGGCCCAGTGCAGATCATCGATGATCAGGACGAGCGGACGTCGTTCGGAGAGGCGCCCGAGGTACGTCGTCACGCTCTCGAAGAAGCGGAAGCGGGCTTGATCCGGGTCCAGCTCCGGCGGTACCGGCGTCTCCGGCAGGAGCGCACGAATATCTGGAATAACCTGCGCGATCGGGCCGGCCCCCACGCCGAGATCGGTGGTTAAGTGCTCGGTCGGGCTCGATTTCAGGCTGCTCCGCACGATCTGGAGCCAGGGCCAGAATGCGGGAGCACGCTCGACCTCATGGCAGTGTGCCCAGAGTACCGTCGTGTCATTCAACTCCGCGACGTGCGCCAGTGTTTCGGCAAGACGCGTCTTGCCGATTCCCGGTTCACCGGCGAAGAGCACGACCTGCCCGCGACCGGCACGCAGTTCATCGAACGATCGTTGTAGGAGGGCGAGTTCCGTTCGGCGTCCAAAAACCCCATCCTGGCGGGCAAATTCCACCAGGGAGACGCGACTACCGCCGGGCTGGTTTGGCTGGACCGGCGAACTGGGGGATGTACGAGACGACGGCTGTGGTGCCAGCGTCGGGGCGGACGTCAGCTCCCCCGAGTTGATGCGCTCATAGAGCTGTCTCACGTCGGACGACGGCTCGGCGTCGAGTTCCGCGCGCAACGACTCGCTGAGTTGTTGATAGAGCCGGAGCGCCTGTTCACGGCGGCCATGAATCGCGTAGAGCTGCATCAGCTCCGCGTGGGCGGTCTCGTTGAGCGGATCGGTGTCGATCAACCGGCGGAGTGTCTCGACCGCGTCCGTGGATGCGCCGTTCTCCGCTTGAAGTCGCGCGGTGTTGAGCAGCAGTTCGAGGTACATCTCGCGTAGCGAATCGCGGGCGCGTTGGGTCCAGCTTTCGTACAGATCTTCGGGGAGCAGTTCGCCGCCATAGAGCGCCCGAGCTGTCAGGTGCGCGACAAGATCCCCCGCCGCGCGAGCGTTTGAGGCGGCCGTTTGGAAGGCTTCAGCATCGACCCAGATGGCATCCGCCGGCTCGATCGAGAGCAGTTGCTGGTGCAAGCGGAGGAACGATCCAGACGCTCGCGCGGACCGATCGGGTTCGAGCGCTCGTCTCGCGGCGTGTAGCGCCTGGTGGAAGCTCGTGAGAGCTGAATCTGGATCGACTTCCGGCCAGAGAGCGTCGATCAACTGATCTCGATGGAGTCGGCGTCCCTGAGTGAGAGCCAGGATCTTGACCAGGTGTGTCGCTTTGCGAAGCCGCCAGGCGTTCGGCTCGATCACCCGATTTGCGATCGATACCTGAAACGAGCCGAGCACGTGGATCGAGATGATTGGCGAACCAGCACCGGGAGTGAAGGGTGCACTTCCAGGAAGTCCAGTCCACGGGTTAAC
>CALAGB010000289.1 GCA_937891245.1 uncultured Thermomicrobiales bacterium
TGACAGACAAGGCGCCTCGCCATTTCGAGGCGCTCCGGTTCCGATTCAGCCCCTTCAGTGGGCTTCGTCGATGGAGCCCGGGCATTTATCCCCGGGCGGGGTGGACTGCGCAACCGTTCAACGCTTGGCCATGGTGTTCCCCCGAGCGGGCGGGGCGATGCCACGCTCCGGTTCTCCGATCCGTCCCCCCCGGGCACGGGCGGGGTGGCAACCCGTTCGGGGCACCACGATCTGTCCCCCGGGCGGGGTCCGGGCAGCGTCCGGGTCGTCGACGCGTCACGGCCGCCCCCGGGCAGGCATCTGGTGATGCCACGTTCGCGGCACCACGATCCATTCCCCGGGCAAGGGCGGAGCGATGCCCCATTCGCGACACCACGATCCGTTCCCCGGGCTAGGGCGGAGCGATGCCCCATTCGCAGCACCACGATCGGTTCCCCGGACGGGCGCCGGCCGTTGATCACGTGCCGGTCCGTCCCCAAGCAGACGTCAGGAACCGATCACAGCCGGGATCGCCATGCACTCCGCCACGACACGTCCCAACGCGTCGTCACCTACTGCACCTCAAACTCCTGCGACACATCGTTGACATGCAGCGTGTAGCGGCCAGGGTCGAGGGTGCCGAGTCCGATCGATTTGTCGTAGGTGCTGATGATCTGGGCGCAGGCGACGCCATCGGGCCGCTCGCCGATGAGCACGATGGTGATCGTACTACCATCGCGGCTGATCTCCGGCTCACGCGCTTTCGTGCAGGAATCGGGGATGATGGCGGTCACATGCGCGAAGATCTGCGGTGGGAAGCTCTCCGCGATCAACACCTCAACGGTCTGGACTTGGAGTCTAACGGTGGACATCGTTGGTTCTCCCGTCGGATTGGCGCTATCGGCAATATCGCCGGAATCGGCCACGGCGAAGGCGAAGAAGGCGGTCAGTCCAAGCAGCACGAGCAGGATAAGCACGGTCGTCAGCCGGCTGAACGATCGGGGTAGGCGGAGCATCAGTGAACCTCTTGTCTTCTTCCATCACCGGGCGGCGATGCGTCGGTGCCGTACGTTCCTACTGTGAGTTTTCGGACGCATTTGGAGTTCCCTTGGGCGCGGCCGGAGTGCGGCTGAGATCGACACCAGTGAACGCGTTGTCGATCGCCAGGCGTACGGCCGATTCGATGCGGTTGGTTACCTGGATTTCCGGGGCCGTCCAGTAGCGCACATGCAGTTCGTAGGCCGTCGCAGACGCGCCGAGCAGCAGGATTTCCGGTTGGGCTGAGGGGAGCACGCCATCGACCGAAGAGACAGCTGCGCGCAGCAGCGCCTCGGCGCGGGCGAAATCGGTATCGAGCGGGAACTGCAGCACGATCGTGGTGCGCCGGGTGCCGTTCTCGGTCAGATTCTGGATCGGCTGATTGAAGACCTGCGCATTGGGAATGAAGACTTGAATGCCGTCGACCGTGCGCAGCGTCGTTGTGCGGAAGTTGATCTCGCTCACCGTCCCGGCGTTCGGGCCCACCTGAATCTGATCGGCGATTTCATAGGGGCGCCGCCAGAGGATCAGCACACCGGCCACGAAGTTCTCGAGAATATCCTTCAGAGCGAAACCGACGATCAGACCGGCGACGCCGAAGGTGGCGATGATCGTCGAGAAGCTGACGCCGATCACCCCGAAGGCAACCGCCACACCGAACGTAATAATGAAGGCCGTAAGCAACTGCTCGAATAACAGCTTCAGGCTCGGGTCGAGCCGCGGTGAGAAGCGTTCGCCCCGACGGAAGATGCGCGTCAGCCATTGCGACAGCCAGACGAAGAAGACGACGATGAGTACGGCGATCAGAAAGGTCGGGATCTCACGTGCCAACGCCCCGACGTTCTCGAGCGTCTCCGTTCCGGCATGGTGCAGCGCGTCGACCACCGATTGCATGCGTGGCGAACCCTCATCTCCCAACACAATCAATAGATGAACGAACCGTCATGCTATCTATACCAGATCGGCAGACCGTCAACCGCGTCGTTGCCGAGCCCGGCACGACGACCGATTTGGCGCCCTGACGCCGAAATATGAGCAGCATGAGCCCGAACCTGCTAAGATGCAAGCCAGTCGCGCGAGTGGCCGTACACGTTTCGCACCGTTGGGAGGGGCGTCGTGCCTCCTTCGCTCATTTTCACACTGTTGCTGGCAAGCATCTGCGGGCTGCTCTTTCACAGCCTTTTCGGGCGTAAACTCTGGCAGCTCCCCTGTTTCTGGATTGCCGCCGTGATCGGCTTTTCTGCTGGCGAGATCCTTGCGATTCTCGCAGGGGTGGAATTCTTGCGTCTGGGGAACGTCCCGCTGTTGCCGGCGCTCGCCGGAACGCTCGCGGCGCTGCTCATCTGCTGGTTCTTCACCTCGACGCCGCAGCCGGGTACACAGGGGCGGACACGCGGCCAGGGTCGCGGAACGCTACGGCGCGGTTGATGCGTTTGCGCTTTGCCCGGCAGTGAGCTGGGGCCACCCGCCGAGCCGCGACCGGCGGAATCGAGAAGACGCGTAGGGAGGGATCGTCGTGCGAAAAGGATGGCTTTGGGTCAGTGTTATCGGCTTAGTCGTACTCTTCGTCGTCTTATTCGTCGTGCTCTACCTCCTGGGCAACTCCGATCAATCCGCACTCGAACGGATCATGAATATCGCGGTCATCTTCCTGGCGCTTTCAGCCATGCTCGTCGTGCTGCTGATGGGCGCGATTCTCGGCGTCATCGTCTGGTTCGCGTTGCGTATTAAGGACGGCGCCGTCCCAGTCTTCGAGCAGGTGACCGAGACGCTCACCCGCGTACGCGGCAGCGTGGAGTTCCTTAGCGAGGAAGCTGCCAAGCCGGTCATTTCGTTCTCCTCACGGGTCGCCGGTGTCCGCGCGCTGGTCAAGACGGTCACCGCGAAGCCCAAGAAGAAGAAAAGCTGAGGCAATCCGCCTTCGGCGATGACGGCAAAAACCCGATGATATACTTTGCGCTGCGCTCGTTCGTCGCGCCCTTCGGTTTGCCCATGACGCAACCGGGCGGCGCTACGAGGCGTTGGTTGGAGCGCCGGGATGGAGACGTGACGAGTTATGAAGGGGATTATCCTCGCGGGCGGCCTCGGCAGCCGGCTCTACCCCCTCACATACGCCACCAACAAGCACCTGTTGCCGATCTACGATCGACCGATGATCTACTACCCGATCGCGACGCTCGTCAATGCGGGTATCGACCACATCATGATCGTAACCGGCGGTCCGCATGCCGGTGACTTCCTGCGCGTGTTGCGCAACGGTACGCATCTCGGGGTGCGCCATCTCGAATACGCCTATCAAGAGCAGGAGGGCGGCATCGCCGAGGCGATCGGGCTCTGCGCCAACTTCGCCGATGGCGATGATATCTGCGTCATTCTTGGCGATAACACGACCGATGCCGATATTCGGCCGGCCGTCGAGGAGTTTTCCGGCGGGGCGCTCCTCTTCCTGGCGCGCGTGCCTGACCCCGAGCGCTTCGGCTGCCCGGTCTTCGACGAGCGCGATGCGAAGCGCATCACCCGGATTGAAGAGAAGCCGAGCAACCCGCGCAGCGATTTCGCGGTGACCGGACTCTATCTCTTCGACGCGAAGGTGTTTGATTACATCAGCCGGCTGGAGCCATCGGCGCGTGGTGAACTGGAAGTGACCGACGTCAACAATTTCTATCTGAACGACGGCACGCTTCGCTGGCAGGAGTTACAGGGCTACTGGAGTGACGCCGGCACCTTCGAAAGCCTGCACCGCGCCAACCGCTTCTGGGCCGCGCAGCGTGGCTGGAGCAGCGCGGATGAGAGCGACTGAACGGTGCGCTGGACGACGCACCCGTCGCCCCTACGGCGGGATGTTCCGTAGAGGCGATGCATGCATCCCCCCGCCGATGTGCGAAGGCACAAGGCGAGTTGATCCACTTTAAGATCGAATCGAACACGCTTAACGATGCACGAACGCAGGATGAGGGCGAATGAACCGGATTGAGGAACAGCGGGCCGCGAACTTGATCAACGACGTCCTGGAGGAATTGGGCTACGGGCGTCGCCAGTTCGACATGCGCGGCATCCCCTTCTCCGGCGCCTGGGGCACCTCATCTTCGGTGAGCTATCAGATCGCCAACGAAGTGGCGGCCGAACGCATTGCCGTCGAGACGGCCGATCTCTCCAAGAAAGATGCCAAACGACGGACGCAGGAGATCATGCGCGAGACGGTGCAGGAGGTTGCTGCCCGAATCGTCGGGCGACTCGGCACGCACGACGGCTTCGCCAGCGTCGAGGCGACCAACGGCTATATCAACATCTTCTTCGACACGAAGAGTTATAGCAACGCCGTGCTCCGCTCGGTGCTGACCGAAGGCGCCAGCTACGGCCACGGTCCGGCCCGCACCGATCGCGTCATGGTCGAATACTCGCAGCCGAACACGCACAAGGCATTTCATATCGGCCACCTGCGTAACGCCAGCCTCGGCAACGCGCTCAGCCGCACGCTCCGCTTTGCCGGCTATGACGTCTTGCAGGCCAATTACATCGGCGACATCGGGATGCACGTCATCCAGACGCTCTGGTGCTACCTTAACTTCCATAAGGGCGACGAGCCGCCGCGTGCGCACCGGGGCCGCTGGCTTGGCGAGATTTATGTCGAGTCTGGCCAGCGACTGCACTATCGCGAGGACGTCGTCGAATTCCTTGGCGATCTTTCGAAGAACGATCCGATCTTCGTCGAGATGATCGACCGGATGATGAAAGAGCTCTGGAAGACGCATAAGGTCGGCGAGGATGTCGCCTACCTGCTCGGCCAGATCGCCCATCAGCGCGACATCAAGACCGACGCGTTTCTGGACGACGAAACGATCGTTAAATTCTGGCCGATCGCCCGCAACCAGTTGGCGCACGAATTGGAAGCGGCCGAAACGGGCGAACTGCCGCCCCCGGCCGATGATGCCGAGCCGGTGCCGGTCGAAACGTATCGCGAGCGGCTCGAACGCTGCGACCGGTTGGGGGAACATCTCGACTGGTGGGTCGACGTGCCGCGCTGGCAGCAAGAAATTCGCGATACTTTCCAGCTCTGGGAGCGCAAAGATCCCGAGT
>CALAGB010000290.1 GCA_937891245.1 uncultured Thermomicrobiales bacterium
GGGCCGGACGTGCCGTTGTCGTCTCGGAGATTCCAAGCTCATCTTGGGCGTGAGCGGCGAGCGCGTCCTTCGCCATCAGTTGTTCCGCGACTTGGTGTGCAAGTTCATCCGACAAGCCGCGCTGGACGTAGATCTGCGCGAGTTCCTTCTTCTCGAATTCAGGCTGTGTTTCCAGCTCCAGCCGTTCCCGAGCGAGGTCGGCATGCTCGGTGTCCGACTGCGAACTCACCGACACATACTCGCCTGCCGCCATCGACATTGATCCGGCGACCAGCCCGGCGATTCCCGCGACCAGGATCTCCGAAGTCCCCTGTGCCGCGGCGGCAACGCCGACGATGAGGCTCGCCGTGGAAACTATGCCGTCATTTGCGCCGAGCACGGCAGCCCGCAACCATCCGATCCGCGAGACGAGATGCTTCTCTGTGTGCACCCTGCTCATGCGAGCGATACCAGGATCAGTTCTTCAGGGTTGAAGGCATCAGTTTGACCAGCGGGATCCGTTTCAAGGTGGATCTGCGCGGTCTTTGCCCCTGCGATAGACCCGTGGGCATTCACCCGGCGGGGTTCGACCTTGTATTCGAGCATCACTCAACCTCTTTCCTAAGCACGACAAGTGCGACGCGCGCCGATCATCGTGTACTTCAAAAGATAGCCGAAGATGTTGATCTGAATCACCCCATGGCGCGCGTCAACGGCCGAGGTTGATTGTCTGCTCAACTGAGCCGGAGCCCGCCCCATCCTGTCAGACGGCCATCCCGAGCCAGAAAGCGACACCGGCCGCCGCAGCCGCGGCCAGCGTGATGATGGCAAGCGGCAGAGAGAAGCGGACGGGGCCGGCAAGGATCGACAGGAACAGCTTGCCGATTGCATTTGCGGCGAGCGCCACCAGCACCGCTCCGCCCACGGTATTGATGGCTGCCGTCTGCTCGACAAGACGCAGTGCGCTCAACACGGCGACATCGACATCAAATGCGCCCGACACCGCCGAGGTCATCAGAAGTCCCCCCTCCCCGAAGCGGCTGGCGAGAGCCGCACTCACGGTTGAGACGACCGCAAATGAAGCGGCGAAAAGAAGCAACGAGGCGAGCTCAAACGGATTGCGCTCGCCTCCTTTCTCCCTTGTCGGATGAACGCCGTTGCGAACCAGCAATACAGCTCCGCTTGCCGCGAGGACCATCGCGGCGGCGAGCGCGGGCACCACGATCCACCCTAGAACCTGCGGTGCGATTATCGCGACGATAACCAAGACTCGCAGGATCGAGACCAGCGCTGCGAGCCCCGCGGCCCCGGCGAGCGGCAACGCATTGCCCTCTGCCTTTGCCATGCGGGCCAATGCCACCGTCACCGCAGTCGACGACACGACGGCACCTGCGAGCGTACCGACGAGCAGGCCACGTGTCTGGCCAAGAACTCGCACCGCAACGTAACCGCCAAAGGAAATTGCCGCGATGACAACCGTGAAGAACCAGATTTCGAACGGGTTCAAGCCGCCCCAGGGATCGATCGCCCGATCGGGCAGCAACGGCAAGACAATGGCCGTCATGACAGCGAGGATCATTGCCGAGCGGAGTTCGATCCAGGTCAGGCGCCGCAGCAAATCGTGCAGCACCTCCCGGCTGGCGAGGACGGCGGCGAGTGCCGCGCCGCCGGCAGCGGCAGTACGCGTGTCACCGACCACGGCCAGCGCGCCGAGGGCAAAGACGATCAGGCCAGCCACGACGCCCGTCACGCTGAAGTTCTGGTCGTGCTCGGCTTCGCGCGCCGAGAACCACGCGAAGATCGCGGCGAAGCCGAGGAAGCCAGCGATCAGCACCCCGGAGCCTAGCGCCTCGGAGAGCGCAGCAAAGATTCCACCGAGCAAACCAACCAGCCCAAACGTCCGGAGACCAGCGGTGCGGCTGCGGTCGGGCGCGTCACGCTCGCGCCAGCCCCGCTCCAGGCCGACCAGCAGGCCGATAGCAAGTGCGAGGCCGAGTTGGGCGATCAACTGGTCCATCTGCGTCAGCCGGCAAAAATCGGTAACTGGTCACGTGCCCAGCGCGCGATGAGGCCCGACGACACAGAGCCCGAGGTGCGCCCAGTCTCGTAGCCGCGGTGATCCAAGGTCTGGATACTGCGGATACCAAGCTTGGAGACTACCTCACGTTGGACACCGGAACCAGGCCGACCGAGTGGGTCGGCGTCGACCGGTACAGGGAGGCTCCCGAACAACTTCACGTCACACGTGCAATAGCATGCGAGGTATTCGAACATCCACCGGACCTCGCTCTCTGTGCGGTTATTGACGAATGCTCTCCATTGTATCGACCCTGTCGTCAAGCGTTCCGTGGCTCGCGGTGAACGAGCATGCACCCGAAGCTGTTTCGTGGGGTTGGAACGCCGTAGGCACCGTATCCCTGGTGACCGACGGTTCCCGGTCGCTTGGTCGCAGCGATGCGGCGACACAAAAAATCTCGAGCCCGCAGTTCGTTGTCGCGCACGCAGGACACCGGCCCGGAGGAGCCGGCAGGGCGCCGCTATTTCCTCAGATGAAAGATGCGGGCATCTGAAGGGCAGCCTTGATGCGAGGTGCCAGTTCCCGGGCCGTGCGGCCCGCGCCGATCAACGTTGCTGACGCGGCACCCGTCCAGTTTCCATATCCCTGCAGCCAAAGCCGCGGTTCCTCGACCGCACGTTGATCGACCACTTCGATGCGGCCATCGGAACCGACCACGCCAAGCGACCGAAGGTGTCCTGTCGCCGGACGGAATCCGGTGCACCACAGGACGGCGTCGACATGCGTCTCCGTTCCGTCCGCCCACACGACGCCGTCCGTCGTGAAGCGAACGAAGGGGCGGACCGATTTCAGCACGCCGCGGTCTCGCGCTTCTTTCACCGGAGGAACCATGACGATGTCGCCCAAGGTCGTGGTTGAAGCCGGGTCGAAGTCCCCGCGCGCGCTGGCGCGCTCGAACAGGACGCGCCCGTCGACGTCGTCGGGCAGGAATACAGGGTCCTTCATGGTGACCCAGACCGTCTCTGCGACCGCGCTGACCTCGGCGAGAATCTGCGCCCCGGAGTTGCCGCCGCCAACAACCAGCACCCGCTTGCCAGCGAAGGGGATGGGACTGCGATATTCTGCCGAATGGAGCTGAACGCCGCTGAACAATTCGCGGCCAGGATCATCGGGAATGTAGGGTGCGCTCCACGTTCCCGTTGCGCTGACGACGGCCCTCGCGGTGAAGGTCCGCCCATCACTCAACCGGAGACAGAGCTGTTCGCCATCCCGTTCCACGGTTTCGACGTGACATGACCGCTCGATCGGAAACGCATAGCGTTGCTCGTAACGCGTCAGGTAGTCGATCACCTCGTCTCTGGTCGGGAAGCCATCAGAGCGGCTCGGCGGCATCGGCCAGCCGGGAAGCGAGCTGTAGGTCGCTGGCGAGAACAGACGCAGGGAGGCCCAGGCATGAAGCCACGCGCCGCCGGGGCGGTCCTCGGCATCGAGCACGAGGAAATCGATTCCCGCGCGACGCAGGTAATAGGCGACAGCGAGGCCTGCCTGACCGCCTCCGATCACGACGACATCATGATCGGCTTCATTCATGCGGAGCGCTTCTGTGGCATGATCGCAATCGCAGAAAGGTCGGTGGTTGGATCGATCGTCTGCCCTGCGGCCTTCCTCTCCGAGTAGCGGTCGACGAGGCGCGCCGCATGTGGACGGGTGAGAATGGTGAACCGGACCAGTTCTTCCATCACGTCGACGATACGTTCGTAATAGGCCGACGGCTTCATGCGTCCGTCTCCGTCGAACTCTTGATAGGCCTTGGCGACGCTCGACTGGTTGGGGATGGTGATCATCCGCATCCAGCGG
>CALAGB010000291.1 GCA_937891245.1 uncultured Thermomicrobiales bacterium
CGGGGGGTTGCCCCTACCGGGGGCCAGTGGGTCAACGTATCTGCAAATTGCTGTATGCTCCGGGGCCTTGATCTAGAGAACCGGCCGCAGCCCCGAGGGGTCACGGCCGGTTGAAAGCGGGATGGGGACGGGTGGTCGCTAGTCGGCCGCGAGTTCGAGTTCGTTTTGTTCGATGGCGACCGGCTGCGCTTCCGCCGCTGCGGGATTCATCGTGCTCGCCGCGAGCTTGTCGGAGACGAGGCAGGCGGCGCCGATGGCCAGGGTGGTCACGATGGTGGCGACTATAAACGTGTCATGGAAGGCGCTGAATGCGCCGGATACCGTCGCGGGGTTGCCCATGAGCGCGTCATGAACGCCGAGGCGCGCCGTGAGTACCGTTGCGACCAACGCGACACCGACGCTCGACGAGACCTGCCGGATCACGCTGAAAGCCGCGCTCGCCTGACCGGTTTCGGCGCCGGTCACCTCGGCGAACGTCGCCGCTTGCAGCGGGACGAGCGCCAACCCGAAGGCGGCTCCACGGATCAACATTAGCGCTCGGATCGTCCAGGCGCTCGTGCCCGCGTCGATCTCCAGAAAGCTCAGGGTGATGAGTGCCGAGATCGCCATGCCCGCGATCATCAGCCGGCGTGGACCGACGGAGTTATAGAGCTTCCCTGCCAGCGTCGCGGTGAGCATCACGCCGATCGCGGAAGGGAAGGTCGTCAGTCCTGATTCCAGCGGCGACATACCCATTTCTGACTGCAACATCAGCGGCAGCAAGAAGAGCAGTCCTCCGAACGCGGCGCCACTGAAGAACATCACTAGATTGCCGGAGGTGAAGAGCCGGTAGCGGAAGAGGCGGATGTCGATCATCGGCCGTGTCGCGCGCAGTTCAGAGACGACGAAAGTCACCAGCAGAGCCAGTCCCGCGACTCCGAAGCCTCCAACGATCGGACTCGTGAAGCCGCGATCGCCGGTCTGCGACAGCGCGTAGACGAGTGAGGCGAGCCCGGTCGCTCCGAATACGAAGCCGGGGATATCGAGCCGCCCGGCGTCCGGTTCACGATGCTCACGCAAGTAGAGCGCCGAGAAGACAAGCGCGACCAGACCGATCGGAATATTGATCAGGAAAATCGAGTGCCAGCTGTGATATTCGACCAGGTATCCGCCGAGGATTGGCCCGCTGGCCGGCGCCACGATCGTCGGGATCGTGATGAGCGCCGCGACGCGTGCCCGCTCGTTGACCGGGAACGCCCGAAAGAGCATTGCGGTGCCGACCGGCGTCAACATACCGCCGCCGATCCCCTGCAACACGCGAAATGCGATCAGGCTCTCGATGTTCCAGGCGAGGGCGCAGAGCAACGACGCGGTGGTAAACGTGATGAGTGCGAACATGAAGGTTCGTTTGGTGCCGTATCGATCGCCGACCCAGCCGCTGACTGGGATGAAGACGGCCAGGCTGAGCAGGTAGCCGGTAACGATCCACTCGATACCGGTCGTGCCGGCGCTGAACGTCGTCGCGAGCACCGGCAGCGCGACGTTCGTGATCGTCATGTCGAGCAATTCCATGAAGAGTCCGAAGACCATGACGATAGCGACGATCCACTTATATTCGAGTCTTGCCATAAGGTGAAGTCCCTTCTATGCCCATAAGCGGTGCCTCGTAAGCTTGCTTCGGTCGGTGGGAGGGACAAACTGAACAAAGATGCAAACCGGCCAGGCCGGTAGGTCAGGTCTGACCCTGTTCGGTTTCGACTGACGTGCGGGAATAGGTCAGGTGCGGTGAACGAAACGCGAGGGGATCAGAGCCAGCCCTTTTGTTCGGCGATGCGGGTCGCTTCGAGACGATTCTGGGCTCCGAGTTTGTGGATTGCCGTCGAAAGATAGTTACGCACCGTGCCCTCGGAGAGATAGAGCTGGTCGGCAATTTCGGCGATCGTGGGGATCGTGCGGGCGAGCGAAAGGACTTCTTGCTCGCGGTCGGTGAGCGGACTGGGCCCTTCACTCAGCGCGTCGGCGGCCAGGCCAGGATCCACAACGCGTTCGCCGGCGTTGGCGCGTCGGATAGCGACGGCGAGATCGCGCGAGGGCGCGTCCTTGAGCAGGAAACCGGCGGCGCCGTTCTCCATCGCCCGGCGCAAATAGCCGGGCCGTCCGAAGGTCGTCAAGATGAGGCTACGCGCATTGGGGAGTTTCGTGCGCAGATCGGTGAGCACGTCGAGCCCGCTCTGCCCCGGCATCTCGATATCGAGCAGAACGACATCGGGCTGCTCCTTGAGCGCCGTAGTGATGACCTCGTCGCCTCGTGCAACCTCCGCGACGACCTCGATATCGCCTTCGAGCGCCAGGAGTGCCGCCAGTGCGCCACGGACCATCGCCTGATCTTCGGCGAGCAAAACGCGAATCATGCTTGCTTGCCGAGCGCGAACGACTGGCCGCTTGCCGGACGAACGGCAGCGGAGGCGGGCACCTTGGTGGGCGAGTGGGGTTGCGGTATGTCGACCGTCAGCCGAAATCCGCCGTCATCGGGCCGGCAGGCCGTCACCGTGCCGCCGAGCGCGGCGATCCGTTCGGTCAGCCCGGCGATACCGGTTCCGGTTCGGCCGCTTCGTGCCGGCTCCCGCAAAGCTGATCCGTCGTCGCGGATCGTCAGTTGAATCGACTCATTCGTCTCGTACATGTCGATATGACAGGCCGCGGCCTTGCTATGCCGGATCACGTTGGTCACCCCTTCCCGGACGGCCCAGCCGAGCGCGGCTTCGAGCGGCGCGGCCGGCATCGTGATGCGGTTGTCGATCTGACATCCGATGCCGGCCGCCTCCAGTGCCGCCTGCGCGCCGGAAAGCTCGGCATTGAGATCGGGCTGGCGATAGCCGCTGACCGCTTCGCGCACCTCGCGCAGCGCATCGCGTGTGACCTGCTCGATATCGTGAATCTCGGCCTGCGCGCGTTCCGGGCTGACCTCGACCAGCCGACCGGCCAGTTCGCTCTTGAGCGCGATCAGCGAGAGGCTGTGGCCGAGCAGGTCGTGGAGATCGCGCGCGAATCTCAAGCGTTCCTCGGCCACGGCGAGCCGCGCTTTTTCCTCGCGTGCCAGCCGTAGTTCGGCGTTCGTGGCGATGAGTCGCCGCACGAAGAGCATCGTCACCCCGACCAGCAGTACCTCGAAGGCGAGCGGGCCGATATCGGAGAATGAAGAGCCGGTAGCGGCTCCGAAGATGACAGTGAGGGCAGCGAACGAAATCGTTGTCGGGATGACGGTCGCCTGGTTGAGCGAACAGCCGGCCGCGGAAACGACATAGATCATCAGCCCGAGCCAGGATGCGCTGACGAAGAAGGTAAAGCCGACCACGATGAGTGCCAGGATCATCACCGGTGTCCAGGCCTCGATCGACGTCGCCTCCCGGTAGAAGCGATGGAAATAGGCATAGACGTAAACGGCGACAAAGAGCGTTAGCCCGATGCCGCCTGCGATACGTTGCGGTGTGCCGAGCGTGCCTCTGACGATGTCCCCGATCGGATAGGCGAGGTAGAAAAGCCAAAAGAGCCCGGCGATACGGGCGGCACGACGCTGTTTGAAATGCTGGTCATCGAGCGACAGGCCGGACCGCCAGTCGCCGCGCGGCGCAGGTCCGGGGTCGAAGAAGGCCCGTATTTCGTTGGCAAGTCGGTTGTATTGGTCCATTCCGCATCCAGATGATCGGCAAATACGCACGTATCATTATGCGCCATCGCGCCAATGCAGATGGTAGCCCGTTGGGTCGATCGGCAGTAGTGTTGTGCGTGCATCAATCCGGATGACATTTGTCATAGCCGCGTTCACATGCTCGCAAGCCCTGTGGTGTCATCAGATGCGCCAGAAGCGTTCGGCCGGGCGGCCGCAACCAATCGACTGCGCGTAACGCTGAATCGACGCCGCCGGATCACCCTGGTGTCGAAAAATGACGTCGAGCTGCGTGCGGTAGCAAAGGACAGCGTCGATGCGGCGCTGCATCTGATCCGTTGTCAGTGCGGTGAGCCGCGACGTGCCACTGGTGACGGCCTTTGCTCGCGCTTCGAGCGAATCGCGCCAGTCAGGATCACCTGCGTAGGGGAAATCTTCGTAGGCCCAGACGTCGTATCCCTCGATTGCCAGCCGTATCCCGACGGCGAGGAGATGCTGGTGATCGACGTGATTACCGATCGCGAGCGGGACGGAGAAGGAACTGGGGTGCACCGCGCGTTCGACGAGTTCTGTGAGCAGTCTGTCGTGAATCTCACCGGCGAGGCTGGCCTCGGCCGGATCGATCTTCCCGAAGAGTTGTGGATCGGACGTGTAGCGATCGGCGCGGTAGATGGCATCGGCGAAATCGAGCCAGCAAGCGCGCGCGCCGAGCGCATCGGCGGCACAGAGCTCCTCGGAGCGACGCGTTGCGATGACATCATGTGGGGCGACGCCCCAGAGCGCGTGCATATCGCTGGCGAAGGTGGTGAGCGGTTCGCCGGGCAGGCCGCCGAAGATGGTCACGATGAGTGGCGATTTGCCGGATTCGGCGAGTTGGGCGACGCTGCCGCCGCAGGAGAGCGCGACGTCGTCGTAGTGTGGCGCCAGGAAGACGTGCGCCGTCTGCTCAGCCACCGGTATAGCGCACCCGTTCGTCGCCGACTCGCCGCGTTACGCGCCGGTCATCGAGGTATTCGAGGACGGCCTGGGCGTATTTGCGGCTGCTCCCGAAGTGATCGCGAAACTGCGACAGCGTGATCCGTTGTTCGCGCGCGATGATCTCCAGCACTTCGCGCTGGACCTGTTCGAACGTCTCACGCGCGAAGACGATGTTGTCATCGACACGCACGACCTCACCCGTCTCGGCCAGCGCGATCGCCAGCTCCGGCTCAATGCCGAACTCCGCGGGTGGCGGCGGTGTATGCGGATTGGCACGGAGTGCCGCGAGATAGCGGTCGATCCGCTGACGTTGATCTGAGGTGAAGCGAATTTCGTGCTCCGGCCGGCGCAGAATATCACCTTCGACGGCGAGATCACCGTTGGCCGCGGCGCGCGCCAGAATCTCCTCGAATATACGTGCCGCGATTCCGCTCCGACTCCGCACCTCTTCTTTGGCCATGCCGCGCCGTAGCGGCTGGCGTTCGTGGAACGTCGCCAGCGTCTGCCGTAGCCCGCGGATGAACGTATCGAAGGCATCGGCGCGCATGAGGATGCTGGTTGGCGTCAGCGGGCCATCGCCGCCGCTTCGCCGGAGGAGCAGGACGTTGCCATTCGCGATCTGTTCGTCGACGGCGGCACGCAGATCGGCGTCCGACAGCGCGACCTCGCGGGCGAGCGTGCGAAGCTCGACCGGCCGGCTGCCGATCGCCTGGGCGACGATCTCGGCCGGCGTCCCGGCGGCGAGCACTTCGAGCGAATCGATCACCTCGGAGCGGAAGCGGCGATGGCGCTTCGGATGTGGATCGATGACGACACCGCCGCCAATCGTCAAACTTGGCGACGGCTGGCGGATGATGAAGCGATCGCCCTTGTTGACGGCGATCGGTGCCGGGAAACGGAACTGCACCCAGCTCTCTTCACCTGGTTCGATCCGCTGATCGTTGAGGAGTGTCACGCGTGCCAGCGTCTCCGACGAGCCGGTGAAGAACCCGACTTCGTCGTTCTGTTCGAGGGAGAGCGGCGCAGCGGCGATCAGGCGCAGCTGCGCGTCGATCAGACTGGTCGGTGTGAGCCAGCCCGGCGTCGTCAGCACTTCACCCCGCGCCAAATCCTCGACCGCCATGCCGGAGAGATTGACCGCAGTGCGCGTGCCGGGGAACGCGCGTTCGACCTTGAAGCGGTGGCTTTGCAAGCCGCGAATTCGCCCGCGTCGCCCGCTCGGCTGAATCTCGATCTCCTGGCCGAGATCGAGGGGGCCGTCGAGCAATGTGCCGGTGACGACGGTGCCGAAGCCGGAGATCGTGAACACGCGATCGATCGGGAGGCGGGCTCGCCCGCTTTCGTTATGCGGCGCAACGTCCTGCAGCATCTTATCGATGGCAGCGCGCAGGTCATCCAGCCCGGCGCCGCTGAGCGCCGAGACCGGCGCGATCGGCGCGCCGGCCAGCGTCGATCCGAGCAGCTTCTCGCGAATCTCTTCAGTGACGAGATCGCGCCAGTCGTCATCGACCATATCGATTTTGGTCAGCGCCACGATGCCGCGTTCGATCTGCAAGAGATCGAGAATAGCAAGGTGCTCGTCGGTTTGCGGCATCGGTCCTTCGTCGGCGGCGATGACGAGTATGGCGGCGTCGATCCCGCCGACACCGGCCAGCATGTTCTTGATGAAGCGCTCGTGACCGGGCACATCGACCACGCTTACCTGGCGACCGCTCGGCAGCGTCAGCCAGGCGAAGCCGAGATCGATCGTCATCTCGCGTTCTTTTTCTTCGCGCAGGCGGTCGGGGTCGATGCCGGTCAGCGCCTTGACCAGCGTCGACTTGCCATGATCGACGTGCCCGGCAGTGCCGATCACAAACGTGTGCGGTCGTTCATCCATCAGCAATCGATTCCATGCCAGCCATTATACCGGCGAGCGAAGATGACGGATTTCTCGCGCGGAGATGTCGTGTCCCTGTCATCCTGAGGCCGCAGCCGAAGGATCTCCTCCTCGTGGCCCCGTCCTATAGTTGCCGGAGCCAGTCAAGAAAGATCCTTCGCTGCGGGTCAGTAGTCTTACCAACGTGCGTTGTCTGGTAGGGGCAGCCCCCCGTGGCTGCCTCGGTGGCCGACCGATCGGCTCGCTGGCGCGCGACCCGGGCAGCCACGGGGGGCTGCCCCTACCGACGACCGTCTCGAATAACCGACCGTACATGATGGTTCGAGTACCCAGGATGACGAAGCTCTGCGCGCCTCTGCGCGTGATGCTCGTCTCTTTCTAGCCGGCCACCTGGACGTGGGCGTCCCAGTTGGCGTGCTCGTGCTTGGCGTTGGCCATCAGTTCGGAGTCGGTCATCAGGTCGAAGGCGGTGAGGGCCATCGCCTTGGAGACCTTGATGAGC
>CALAGB010000292.1 GCA_937891245.1 uncultured Thermomicrobiales bacterium
CGAGCGGATGATCGTCGGCGATCAGGACGCGAATCGCGGGCATCACGCTCCTTCACCCCCCAGCGGCAAGCGAACGACGATCCGCGTACCGCCCTCGTCCGGTGTTTCGATTATGCACGAGCCGCCGAGCTCTTCGGCACGCTCGCGCGCTGAGAGCAGCCCAACGCCCGCCCTGCGCTCGTCGGAGATGCCGACGCCATCATCGACGATCGTCAGCATGATGTCGTTCGCGACGGCCAACGTCACCCGGCAGCGTGTCGCCCGGGCATGTCGTCCGACGTTGGTCAGGGCTTCCTCGACGATGCGATAGATGGCCACCTCGCTCGCCGCGGAGAGCGGCGGCAGATCATCCGGCAGTTGGAGTTCGATCGTCAACGCCTCGCTGCCATGCTGCTGGGCACGCGCCTGAAGCGCGGCGCGCAGCCCGAGATCGTCGAGCACCGGCGGACGCAGATTATGCGCGATCTGGCGCACGCTGCCGATCGCATCGCGCAGTTCCTGCCGCAGTTCCAGCACCCGGGTCTCGGCCTGCGCCGGGTCAGTTGCGATCAACTGACGCAGGATACCGAACTGCAGATTCAGCCCTGCGAGCTGCGAGCCGAGTTCATCATGGAGATCACGGCGCAGTCGCCGTCGCTCCTCTTCGCGAGCATTCACCAGACGCTCGCGTGCCTGCTGCAGTTCGAACGTCAGACCGACGGCGCGTACAGCGATGCCGGCCTGCCGCGCGAGGTCGTCGAGCAGTCGCCGGTCGGCCGGGGTGAACGACTCACCGGCCGCCCGCGGGGCAAGCCAAAACTCGCCCATCACTTCGTGCTGCGAGATAAGCGGCACCCGCAGCAGGTCGGCAGCACCCGCGCCGGGCAGCATGCCGCTCTCGGCGGCCGGCAGCATCGCATCACCGCGCCGGAGCGCGATGGCGGCATATGGAAGCTTCAGCGCCTCGACCACGCTCTGCACGATCGTCGGCAAGATCGTTTCCGGCGCCAGCGTCGCTTCCAGCTGTTGCCCCAACGCGGTAAGCACGGCATAGGGATCGGCACGCTCACCGTACATCAGGCGATTAACCCCGCGCTGCAGACCGAGGCGGAGCGGCTGGAAGACAACGGCGACCAGTCCGGTGGCGATCAGCGAGAAAACGAGATTGCCGCTCGTGCCGAACAGCACGCCCAACTCAGCGACGACGACAACGTAGAGACCGACGATGCTCACGGTCAGCCCACCATAGACCAGCGTGTGATTGACGAGCGGATCAATATCCCACAGACGGTACCGCAGGACCGCAAAGCCGATAGCAACCGGAACAAGCAGAAAGACAACGATATTGATACTGCCATTGGCGAGATCGAAGAGAGCCGCCGCAACCGGCGAGCGGTTGAAAATCGGGAGCGCGCTGGCCAAAGCGCCGCCGATGAAGGTGATTAACGCCGCCGCCAGGCTATAGCTCACCCACTTGATCTGCTGTCGCTCTGACGCCGTCGACTCGTGACGGAAGCGATAGATCTGTGCGTAAAGCATGCTGCCGCCGAAGAGCAAAATCAGGCAGGGCACGAGCAGCACCAGCAGCACACCCTGCGGTACCCCACGCCCGGGAAAGAAGTTCGCGAACGCGATGAACCCGGCCCAGGCAATGGCAATCGGACGTGTCCAGCGCGGTACGAAGCCGCCGTCCGGGAAGATATAGAAGAGGAAGAAGAGTGCACCGAGCCCGAACGCATTCAATGCGTTATCGGGCAGGCGGAGAGCCGGGTGCCGCAGAACGAAATCATCGAGTGTATTTGGCCAGATGACGCCAAAGGTGACTAACGTGAGCGAGATGAACAGCGTCGTCAGGTCATCCGATTTGCGCCAGAAGAGCAGCGCGCCCACGCCCGCGAAGACGGCCACGAGCAGCACGATAAGCGCGACCCCGATACCAGCGTAGAGAGCCAGCGGAAAACCGATCTGTACCAGACCCTCGCGGGTCGTGTCCGCGGCATGTTGGTGAACACCGCGAAACGCGCGCTCGGCGCGATAGTACGTCGGAAGACTGGCGACGAAAAACGCCAGCGCACCAACGCTGACCAGCAGCCAGACCGTTCGCGCCAAAAGCAACGCTCGCCCGTGTAGGCCACCGGAACGTGACTGTGACAGGTTCGATGACGGCGGCATGAGTACGGAGTCCAAAGCACACACTTCGATCACCACTGACCATAAATACCGCTTTGAACGGCGAGTATACGATGGACGGGACGCGGCGCCAGGTGCGGCCGCATCCCATACTCGATCGCTCAACGGAATCAGTGCAGCACGGCATTCGTGAGAAGCGTGAAGCCGATCGCAACGACGACCGCACCCACCCCGACGATGACGGCAGCGGTCGCCCGGCCGCGTCGCTCGGCGACGCCCTCGCGTCCAACCATACCGAGGGTCGCGCCCGCGCTTCCCAGCACCACCGGCAAGCCGCTCCAGAAGGCCGCGAGCGACACGACACCGAGAATGCTGACGATCAGCCCCGCCTTACCCGGCACCCGCTTCATCGCCCACGGCAACAGCACACCAAAGACGATCGCGGTCACCACCAAACTGAATATAGCCATCTGCCAGACCGAATCTTTCTGATTTTGCGGTGCCCTCGCATCGCCATAGACCGCATAGAGCGTCAGCAACAGCGCCGCAGCGCCGGTCATCAACCCGATCAACCGCTCACGTGTCATGACACACCTCCCGAGACTCGAACCGATCCAACACGACCTCACGACTACGATGTCCCCACGATACGAGCCGTGCCTTCCCGGGCGATAGAGCACGCAATCACACCCGTGACAGGAAGAGTTCCCGGGAGTTTTGGCCGGGCAACCAACCGCCGGTGAGAGTGGTGCCGATCGACAGCGGTGTCGATGCAGGGCCTCCGCCCGGGTATGGGTCATCGATACGCCACAATGTACGCCCTGCGCAGGTTCGTCCCACATACCGCGCCAACGGCGCAGCACCGACATTCACCGGGCAGCGCGGAGGCGATTAACGGGTCCCAATCACGACGAGGTAACGAACCAACTGCTCTCGACAACCAAAGATACTGGCTGTACGATCATCATGTACTGTATATGTTTCTTTCTATTCTCTGACCGATACCGGAGTCGGCTGCACACGATTTTCGCGACAACACCATTGGTAAGCACGATGATGTTCTTCATACTAGGCATCGTCTTCTTTTTTCTGAACTGCGCGTTCGTGCTGGGGGCGGTTTGGCTTGAGCGTGCGCTCTCGATCCCGCAATATGCCGTGCTCGGGCGGGAAAACAGCCTCGCCATCGCGACGTTGTCGTTCATCCTGACCATGCTGGCGCTCATCCCGATTCGGCAGAGGTTCTATCCGCAAGGACGACCGCGACATCCGAGACTCTCGCCTATCCTGACGATCGTGAACACCGCTGTGTGCACTGGCGAGGCCGTCTGGATTTGGCTCCGTCCGCATCCCCCAAGTCTGCGCGTCGTCGGGTTGGTGTTGTTCGCGTGCGGAGTGTGGTCGATATCTAACAGCGTGCGCAGCAGGTTAGTGCGGAGTCGCTGAGATGAACAAAGACCTCCTCATCTTAATATTCATGGGAATCTTCGGTGCCATAGTACTGTCCGTCGTCTGGCTCGAGTCGCTGATTTCGGTTCCTCAAATGCGCTGGCTGGGAGGGGACAATCTGATCGCTATCGCGCCGTTGATCCTCATAGGGCTACTTCCTCTCTTCTTCGCGGCGAAACGAAAGTACGTTCTGCCGCCGCATCGTGAAAACAAATCGCTGGCATTGCTTTCAGCATCCATCCTGGGAATCTCTTTCGTCACTCCGGAGGCGCTCATCGGTCTTCATGCCAGCGACGCGTTTGGAAAACTCTGTGCTGCCGGAGTTGTGATCTGTGGACTGTTGTTGACCTACGGATTGACGCAGGACGCACTGAGGAGAACTCGCGGGCGATGAACTTCGCCGAACGATTGCATCTCTCACGCGCCGAAACGTTCGTTGCCGTCGTGTTGCCGCTTCTGGTAGCGCGGCCGTCGTCTCGCTCATCATCTCCATACGCACGGTACCTGGGTTCCTGACGTGGTCGGGGAGTGTCGTCGACTTCGCGATGTTCGCCTCATTAGCATCATGCAGCGATCTCGCCTGAGCCAGCACAACGAGGCAGTCAACAGCACGCGATAACAACGCGTCATAGAGCGCCTCGCCGGCCCATCTCACCGCGATCGAGTAGAATCCACTGCTGTGAACGTACGCATTGGTCAGATGACAGTCGGGGCGTGGGCGCGCGTCGTCTTTGTGGTAGGGATGCTCGTCATCCTGCTGCTGGCGGCGGTCACCTTTCTCTATCGACTCGGCAGCCTGCCCGCCGGATTTCTCGATGCCGAAGCGGCCAACGGACTTCTCGCACGCGCCGCCAGCGGACATGGAAACTTGCTTTTCGCCGAGACCGGCGGTCGTTCACCGTTGCTCGCCGCGCTGATCGAGGTGGCGGGGCGGCCGTTCAGCTTGGACGTCTTGACGGCCCGGCTCGGCGCCGCACTCGCCGGTATTGGCACCGCCCTCTTCAGTGCGCTCTGGCTGCGCCGCGTTTTTGGACCGATCTGGGGCGTGGCGGGCGGACTCATCGTCGCCGGGTCGTTCTGGCTGCTCCTCTTCAGTCGCGTCGCGCTGAGTCCGGTCTCCGGCGCATTCGCGCTCGCCGTCCTCCTCTGGTTGCTCGTCGAAGCGCGAGCGCGTGGTGGGCGGACCGAAGCGCTCGTCTGGTACGCGGCCGCAGGTGTTTTCGGCGGACTCGGCTTTCTGTCAAGTCCCGTTCTACGCATCCTCCCCATCCTGCTGCTATTAGCGCTCGGGCTAGCGGCCTGGGAGCAGCGACGTAATCTCTGGCAGAGCGAAGTCATCGGGCTGTTCGTCGCACTGCTGGCGCTACTCGTCACGATGGGGCCGTTCGTACGCCACGCGTTCGATACGCCGTCGCTGCTCGGCTACTGGACGCCGACGGCCGGTCTACCGGGCAGCACGATCTCGACGCCCGGCCAGCTGCTGCGCGGATATGGACTCGCGTTGGCGCGGCTCGGCTGGCCCTGGCATGGCGCACTCGGACTCAATCTGCCGCACGAACCGCTGCTTGGACCGTTCGTGCTCCCCTGGGCGCTCGTCGGGCTGGTCGTGGCGCTGCGCAACTGGCGAAGCCGGCTGGTGCGAACGGCGCTCATCTGGGGGCTCCTGCTGCTCCTGCCGGCCGCAAGCATCACGACGGTCCACCCGGGAAGACTACTTGACCTGTTACCGCTGCTGGTGGCGCTGCCGGTGGCCGGAATGCGCTTCGCGGCCGAGCGCGCCATTACGCGTCGGGCACGCATCGGGCTTGTCGCGCTGGTCCTGCTGATGCTCACCGGCAACGCGGCCTGGTCAAATTGGCGCTATTTCCACGACTGGGTGCATGCGGATGCAACGGCACAGGCATTTTCCGCCAGCGTGCGTGATTCGCTGCAGGCGGCTGGTCAATTGCCGGGCGACGAGCCGGTGCTCTACAGCACCAGCGGTCACGACGACCTCATCGGCTATCTCGATCCGCGCGATCCGGAATCGAACGAGCCGCAACGCCGCGTTGATTTCGACGGCGGGAAATTCCTGCCGGTTCCGGCAGCGGGCGCCGGCTATCTCATCGTGCCAACAGCGACGCCGGTCGACCCGGCGCTGCTTGGCGTGCTCGGCACGAAGCCGCTACCCGAGCTGAGCACCGCGGAGTACCAGGTCTATCGCGTCGACCAACGGGCCAGGGACCAGTTGCCACTCGCCATCCCGACCACTCCCTTCGCCGACGGCACCGTCTTCCTCGGCCACCAATTAACAGCAACGGCCGATGGCCGGCTCACGATCGTGCTCGCGTGGCAACTGCCGAAGAATCACCAGCTGCACAGCCTGCGCATACGGCTACGTCCGGTCGATAAGGCCGGCCCGACGCAAACCATCGATGCCTCGCTGCCCGGTAATCTGTTCGAGCAGTCGTACAATCTGCTCCGCATCGTTCATCTCGATGCGCCGGCCAATGGCATCTCGGCCGATCTCTCCGTCCAGCTGCTCGATGCCAGCGGCCGGCCGCTCACCGCGCCCGGTCTCGATCCCGACGGCTTCCTCTTCCTCAACCGTTACACGTTCAATCGGCCATGACGATGACGCGCGTCCGCTAGGAGAACGCTGATGAATCACCCGGCAAGCAACCTCGCGATCGATCCGGCCAGCCTCGGCGTACTGCTGATCGACGCACAGCCGGCCTTCTGGGTAGGAATGGCCGGCCCGAGCGAACCGGTGCTGGCCCGACTCGAACAGCTCTTGCTGTTGACCGAAACGTTCAGCCTGCCACTCATCGCGACCTTCGAGCATCCGGTCGAAAGCAAGGGCTGGTTGCCGGAGCGGCTGGAAGCGGTCTTCCCCGCGCACGGCCGGCGCCTGATCAAGCACACCTTCAACTGTTGCGCCGAGCCGGAGATTCGCGGCGCGCTGCAGGCGCTCGCGGTGCACCAGATCGCCGTAGCCGGTTCGGAGACCGATGTCTGCGTGCTGCAATCGACGCTCGGGCTGCTCGATCTCGGCTTTCAGGTCTTCCTGATCGAGGATGGTCTCTTCACCTCCGAACCCCACCCCGGCCCAGCCATCGAACGGATGTATCGCGCTGGAGCCATCCCGCTTACCTACAAGACGCTCTACTACGAGCTGCGGGGTACGGTCGATCGGGAAGCCCCGCAACACGCCTGGAACGCCCGCTACGCCGCCGGAGAACCGTGCTACCTCGCCCCCGAAGAACTGCCGGAATGGAAACCGGCCCGCTGAGTCGGTTAGATGCGTTCAGGGCAATCGACGGCGGCGATACTGCAGAATTCGCACTCCGGGCCGGGCTGTCGTGGCGGCGCCGCAGCGGCGCTCAGGAGATTCGCGAAATAGGTGAGATCGCCGGCAAAATGCGCGGGCACGTACGGAATCTCAATTCGCTCGTCCCGATAGACGACGTTACCGCGAATGCGCGAGGTGGCGAACTGGGGATATGTCGCGAGGCCGCACATGTAGATCATCACCTGCACGCGATCGCTCAGGTGCGGGGTGCCGGTCTTGCAGTCGAGCACCAGCACGTCCATACCATCGACGACCAGACAGTCCGCCTTGCCGGAAACTTTTGCCGCCACGCCGGGTAACGCGAAATCCAGGTTGAATTCGATATGCGGACGCAGGCCGGCGGAGAGGAACTCGTGCTTTACCTCGCTCAGCAGCCGCGTATGGCTGATCTGCCAGCTAACCGCATCGAAGCTCGAAGGGTGCTTTGAGAGAAGCCGGTGGTGCGTCTGAAACCAGTACTGCCAGTCACAGCTCACGCGCCCCGACATCACCTTGGCCAGCCAGCTGACCCAAATGAACGGTGCCGGTCGCTGCACCGCCTCAATCCCCATCCATGCTCTCCAACACCGCAGCGGCGATGACCGCGGCACAATAGATCGGCGCGATTACGAGCACACTGCCAAGATTCGTCTCGGCTACCACTCTGTACGAATAGTCGCGATCATCGCACAGGCGATTCAAATTGTGTAGAGGATTGAGGAACGTAAACGCATTGGCGAACCCTCACCCGCCGGCTTCAATCTGGGGCGAAGGCCGAGAAGCACAACCGCGCAGGATCGTCGGCACATTCTCCCAAACAGATCCCCACTCCTCGAATTGGGAGATGGTTCTCCCGCCGTGGAGTGGGAGTCCGTGGGAGGGACACGCCGGGTGTGAGGGTCGCTTACTGCTCGGACGTCGAGCCGAGCGGGACGGCACCGGCCGGCGCCTGGCGTGCTTGGTCAGCCGTTCGCGGCTTCGGCAGCGGCAACGCGTGGTAGCAGGTGTAGCTCAACGCGCCGAAGAGGAGCGTCACGATGCCAGCGTGTGACAGCGTCGAGAAGATGTCGAGCCGCGTCCAGACGACGATGGCGCCGCTGAACGCTTGCAAGAGCACGAGCGCCAGCGCCAGGCCGCTCGCCCGAAAGAGGTCGGGGCGGGACGCGCGCAGCCGGATCGTCCAGGCAAACAGTCCCGCGATCAAAAGCATGCCGGCCAGCGCCGCCAGGCGGTGCGCAAAGGCGATGCCGACCGGTCCGCTGAAGCCGGGGAAGATCTGGCCGTTGCAGAGCGGCCAATCGACGCAGGCCATGCTCGCGTTGCTGTGTCGCACGTAGGCGCCGAGATAGACGAGCGCGTAGATATAGGCGAGCAATCCGAAGGCGTAATAACGGAAGCCGGGCGGCAGTGCGCGATTTCGTAGACGTTCGGCGCCGCCATGTTCATAGAGAAAGGCCGCCGTCAGGAAAACGCTGGCGAACGCCGTGAGCGACACACCGAAGTGTGAGGCGAGCGCCGCCGCATTTTGCGGCCGCATCACGGCCCAGGCGCCGAGCCCCGCTTGTAGGAAGAGCGTGAAGACCATGAGCGGCACGAAGATCTTCACCTCGACGCGGTGCCGCCAACCGGCGAGCGCGACCACCGCCAGGGCGATGATCAGGACCGATTCGATGCTCGTCACGAAGCGGTGGCTGAATTCGATCATCGTCGAAACGGCGAAGCCTGGAATGAACTTACCGTGACAGAGCGGCCACGACTTGCCGCAACCCGCCTGCGAGCCGGTGTTCGTCACCGTCGCGCCCATGATGAGCACAATAAACATGCCGATCGTCGCGGCGGCCGCCAGCCAGCGGGCAGCCTTTTTCAACCTCACGTCTGGAGTCGTCATACCGTCATTCCCGTTCGTCGCACGTCAGGCTGAAGGCGATCGAGCGCGGACGCAAGAAATCGCCCGCCCGAAGTGTACACGCTCTCTGATGTGTAGCCGCCGGCCCCGGAACGCATCAGAGCCGGCAGTGAACGGCCGAAAGCTTGCCGCTGTCGTGGCGCTCAGGCATCAGAGAACTCCCGCCAAAATGCCGCATCTACCCACGCCTCGCGGTATTCATGCGCTCGTAAGCCCGTCAGCGCCCGACCGGCGCCCGAGGATAATGGCGTCTAAAGGAATGGGCGGCCATTGCCGGGGATCGTTCGTCACGATCGACCACGCACGGCAATCAATGGCCGGGCTCGGAAGACGAAGCCCGCTAAAGGGATTGAGCGGGCGTCCGTTCGCGGGCACAAGATCCAGATCCCGTACCTGCGCCCCGTTCACGGGGCAATCGGACTGAGCCCGATCCATTCATGGTCAGGCGGACGACGAGCGCACACTGGCACATCGACGCACGGCACCGGTCGATCGTCACCCGCCGACGGAATGGCCAGTCAATCCTGCAATATTCATCATTGCCGGGCGGAGGCGGGGCGCCGGAGCACTCACTCGACCGCGTCAACGGTCGGATACGGAGGCAAGCTCAGCACACGGCCGACCTGAGGCGGGAAACGCGCCAACCGAGCGACTCATCCGGTGACGCGAGAA
>CALAGB010000293.1 GCA_937891245.1 uncultured Thermomicrobiales bacterium
CCGATAGCAACACCACAGCAATCGCCATCCAGGCGCTGGTTGCTTCCGGTCACGGCGATTCGCCCGTCATACCGAAGGCGCAGGACTACCTCTCCGGACTGCAAGACGTCAGCGGTCTTTTTGCCTATCAACCGGCGAACGGTGCACCGCTGCTCGGAGACGCGAATTCAACCGCGCTCGTCATTCAGGCGCTGCTTGCAAGCGGTCAATCACTCGACTCGGACGCGGTGGCTAAAGCTGTTAAGGCACTTGAGGGGATGCAGAACGACTCCGGCGCCTTCTATTACCAACCGGGCGCGACCAGCGATAACGTGCTGGCGACGATTCAGGCCCTCCCGGCTCTGGCAGGAAAGCCACTGCCGGTCTGGCCACTGCACGCGCCGGGCCGGACGCTCGACCAGGCAAAAAGTGCAGCCCAGGCCGGTGACGCGCGGCTGTGCGTCTTCTTCACCGAAACGAAGCACAACGCGTGTAACGGCTTCCTCGCCTATTTCAACTCCTTTGGTGGTGTCGACGCCTTCGGTTTTCCGTTGACCGAAGAATTCACGTCGATCGATCCGGCAACCGGCCGCCCGACGACGATGCAGTATTTCCAGCGCGCTCGCTTTGAATGGCACCCCGGTTCGGAACCGCAGCGCTTCGACGTTCAGCTCGGTCTCCTCGGAGCGGAGCAACTGACGCAGCCATGATCGAGCAGCTCTCCGGGTCGACACCGCACCGATCGTTACCGCGGCTCGTCGTGTCGCTCCTGGCGCTGCTGCTGTTCAGCGGAGTGCCGTCCGCGTTTGCCGCCACGCCAGCCCCGCATCTCAACGGTGCGGGGCTCGTCATCCAGCATGGCGACGGTCAGGTCCTGTATTTTTATGTCCAGTTCAGCGAGTCCGAGATCACGGGCGAACAACTGCTCGAGCGCTCCGGGGTGCAACTCGACATCACGCCGTACGCCGGGATTGGCACCGGTGTCTGCATGATCGACCATGAGGGCTGTCCCAGCACCAACTGCTTCTGCAAGAGCTTCGCTGTGCCTTCGGTATTCTGGCGTTATCACAGCCTGAACCCAGACGGGAAATGGGTCTTTCGTGCGTCTGGTCCAACTCAACGGGTTGTGCACGACGGTGATGTCGACGGCTGGTCGTGGTCGAGCGAGGATGGCGACTTGCCGACCACATCAATCGACGCCATCGCCAAGCTGAACGGCATCACACGAACATCGCCAATCGCGACTCCGGAGCCTTCCCCCACGATTGCCGCCGATGAGGTGAATCCCACGAGCACGCCCGTTGCTGTCGAAACCGTCGCGGCCACGACGACTCCACGTGTTTCGGGGGTCGCGGTTACGGAGAATGGCGACACCACTCCAATCGACTCCATCGCGGATGAGCAGTCCGATTCGCGGGGCACGTACGCCTGGTTTGGGGCCGGCATCGTCGTGCTTCTGCTCATCGCAGGAAGCATGTTCCTCCGGCGGCGGGTTGGAAGAGAGCGATGAGAACTCGTTCCAACCCGGTCGCCTGGGGGGTGTGGGGATTGGCCGTCACACTGGTAACGGTCTCGACGCGTGATCCGCTCTATCTCGCGCTGGCGCTCATCGCGGTGAGCATCGTCTATCTGACGCGCGCAACCGGTGCGAGCGATGCCGCCACCTGGAGTCTCGTCGTGCGCATTGGCGCGCTCGTTTCGGTGGTTAGTGTCATCTTCAATCTATTCACCGCTCACGCGGGCGACTCGATCCTCTTCACGGTGCCCGGCGGTCTGCCGATCATCGGAGGGGACATCACCGCCAACGCCCTGGCCTACGGCGTTTCGACCGCGCTCTCGATCACGACGCTCATCGTGGCCGCGGCAACCTTCGGTGCTGTCGTCGATCGCGCTACGCTTCTGCGAGCGGTGCCTTATCCGCTCTCCTCGGCCGGCGTCGCCGCCATCATCGGGCTCAGCTTCTTCCCACAAATGATCGTCGCCTTCCGCGACGTACGTGACGCGCAATCGTCGCGCGGTTTCAAGGTTCGCTCGGTGCGCGATGTCGTTCCGCTGGTCGTGCCGACGCTCTTTCTCGGGCTGGAACACGCCTTCAATCTGGCGGAGGCGATGGAAAGTCGCGGATTCGGGGCGGCACTCGCGAAGGATCGGCGACGAAGCTGGCTGCTCCCGCTCGGTCTGGCCGCGTTTCTGTTGTCGGTCGCGCTCTTGATCGGCGGGCAGACAACGATCGCCGTTATCGCGGGTGCAATCGGCGCCGCAACGGCCCTCTATGGGCTCTTCAGCAGGCAACGACAGCGTCAAACGTATCGTCCACTGAATTGGGAAGTGTCCGACTGGGTCGTGCTCGGCACAACCGGGATCAGCGCCGGTCTGTTCGCGTTCGCGGTTATCTTCGCTTCGCACACGCTCATCTGGTCGCCCTTCCCGCGTCTCGACAGCCCGCCCTTTGCCCCCTGGCTCGGCCTCGCCTGCCTGTTGCTGGTGACGCCCGCCCTCATCGAACGTAGCGGCACGTGATTGTCTTTAGCGACGTGTCGTTCCGTTATCCGTCATCGACGGCTTCCGCGCTCGATCGGATCGATCTGCGCATCACGGATGGATCGTTCACGCTCGTCACCGGGCCGTCCGGCTCAGGGAAATCGACTCTGGCGCGCTGCGTCAATGGACTCGTTCCACATTTCCACGGCGGCAGCTTCGGTGGATCCGTTCAGGTCGATCAGTTCGATACGCGCGAGCACTCGACCGCGTTCTTGAGCCGTGTCGCGGGGTTCGTGGCCCAGGACCCCGAGTCGCAGACGATCACCGACCGCGTCGAGGACGAGATCGCCTTCGGGCTGGAAAACCTCGGTTTGCGACGCTCTGAGATACGCCTGCGTGTCGAAGAGACGCTCGACCTGCTCCGGCTCAACGAATCGCGACACCGACGCATCGAAACACTCTCGGGCGGAGAACGGCAGCGCGTCGTAATCGCGGCGGCCATGGCTATGCGACCGGCCACGCTGGTGCTTGATGAACCGACGTCCCAACTCGATCCCCTGGCCGCCGAAGAGATCGTTGCGGCGTTGGAACGGATGAACCAGGAAGTCGGAACCACCATCGTTCTCGTCGAACACCGGCTCGATCGTGTGCTCGGCGCCGCCGACCGCCTTCTTGTCCTCGATGCAAAGGGACACATCAGTAGCGATGACGACGTGCTCGCCGCCGTCGGTGCGCTCCCTGCCCCGCCACCGCTCATCAAGCTCGCTCGAGAATTCGGTTGGCAGCCAGCGCCGCTGACCGTCCGCGAGGCGCGGCGCTTTGCCTCCAGAACCGAGGAGCCGCGACTGGTCACGACGCGGGCCAGGCAGGCGGATGGCCCGGCGACCGTTGAACTCGAAGGCATCTCGTTTGACTATGAACGTCGAGCAGTGCTCCGTTCGTTGTCGACATCGTTCCGAGCCGGATCATTGACCGCGGTTATGGGCCGCAACGGCAGCGGCAAGACGACGCTGCTCAAACTGATGAACGGCCTACTCAAGCCGGTGGGCGGGACGGTCCGCGTCAACGGCTCGTCCATCGCCGGTCACGCCACCGCCGATCTCGCTCGGTCGATCGCCTATCTGCCGCAAAACGCGACCGCGATGCTTTTTAACGAAACGGTCGACGCGGAACTTGCGTTCACCCTCCGCTGCCGGCGACAATCCGGCGACCGCGCGGCGCTTCTCGACCAACTCGGTATCGCTGATCTCGCGACACGCAATCCCCTCGATCTTTCCGGTGGTGAGAAGCTCCGCGCCGCGCTGGCTGCGGTGCTCATCGGCGAACCGAAGATTCTGCTGCTCGATGAGCCGACGCGCGGCATCGACTCGGCGCTCAAGCAATCGCTCGGAAAGCTTTTGCGCGGGCTGGCGGACAACGGGATGACCGTGATCCTGGCGACGCACGACACCGAACTCGTCGCCGAGTTCGCGGATCGCATGCTCTTGCTCGGCGACGGCGAGATCGTCGCATCGGGGCCGCCGCACGAGATCATGCCCGGATCGCTCACCTTCTCGCCCCAGATCAACCGAGTCTTCGGCGGCAACATCTTGACCCTCGACGATGTCCGGACGTGGCGCGCAGGCCACCCACTAAGTGGCGGCTAGCGCCGTCCTCGTCAACAGAGAGAGAGGACTGTTCCTGGCACTCGAGAACTGCCACGAACGCAGAAAGGCGCAGCGTGCTCCTCGTCGCGGCCAGACGGGAGCCGATCGTTGCCCAGGTGGTTCCATCAGGCTATACTCCGTGCGTAGATCCCCTCGGAAATGGAGTGAGAACTGCGTTCGTACAGGCAGATTCGACTGGAGGTTGGCCGGGAATGAAGTTGATTGTCGCGATCGTCCAGGATGAGGACGCCGACAACCTCGTCCAGGAGCTTGTCAACGCGAGCTACCGCGTGACTCGCGTCAGCAGCACCGGCAGTCTGCTGCGTACCGGCAACAGCAGCCTCATCGTCGGCGTCGACGAACGCGACGTGCCGCGCGTCATCAGCATCATCCAGCGGGTCTGCAAACGACGCACCCAGATCGCGGTGCCATACTCACCGGCGCTCGAACCGGGGCTGCTTTACCTCGCCGAAAACTTCGAAGTCGAGGTCGGCGGTGCCATTATTTTCGTGTTGAACGTCGAGCGCTACGAACGCCTGTAGCCGGCCGAATCATCCACTCCGAACGTTGACCCGACGCCTCACAAACGGTAAACTTAGAGCCGAATTAGAACATTATTTCTACATTGCACGAGTCAGCGGTCCAACGCAGAGAGGCGAGCGTGAATGGCAGAACGAGATAAGGCGATCGAGCTAGCGATGGCGCAAATCGAGCGTCAGTTCGGTAAAGGTTCGATCATGAAAATGGGCGAAGCAACCGCGCGCATGCAGATCGACTCGATCCCGACCGGCACGATCGCACTCGATCTGGCGCTTGGCGTCGGTGGCATTCCGCGCGGCCGTATCACCGAGATTTACGGCCCGGAATCGAGCGGTAAGACGACGCTGGCGCAGCACATCATCGCCGAGGCTCAGCGTATGGGTGGCACCGCCGCCTATATCGATGCCGAGCATGCCTTCGACCCGATCTACGCCGAGCGCTGCGGTATCAAGCTCGATGAGCTGCTCATCTCCCAGCCCGATACCGGCGAGCAAGCGTTGGAAATCGTCGAGACGCTGGTTCGCAGTGGTGCTATCGACGTTATCGTCGTCGATTCGGTCGCCGCGCTCGTGCCACGCGCCGAGATCGACGGCGACATGGGCGATTCGCACGTTGGCCTGCAAGCCCGTCTGATGAGCCAGGCGCTCCGCAAGCTGACCGGCGCGATCAGCCGCTCGAAGACGTCGGTCATCTTCATCAACCAGCTGCGTATGAAAATCGGCGTCATGTTCGGGAACCCGGAGACGACCACCGGCGGAAACGCCCTCAAGTTTTACGCCTCGGTTCGACTCGATATTCGCCGTATTGAAGCGATCAAGTCGGGCACCGATTCGATCGGCATTCGTGCCCGCGTGAAGGTCGTCAAGAACAAGGTCGCCCCACCCTTCCGCCAGGCGGAATTTGACATTATGTACAACGAAGGGATCTCCGCCGAAGGTAGTGTGCTCGATGTCGGCGTCGATCTCGGCGTCGTCCGCAAGAGCGGCGCCTGGTACTACCTCGGCGA
>CALAGB010000294.1 GCA_937891245.1 uncultured Thermomicrobiales bacterium
AATCGCGGCTTGCGGTGGGTTAATGACCGCCTGGAAGTTCTCCACACCGTACATGCCGAGATTCGAGATGGTGAACGTTCCGCCCTGATATTCCTCAGGTGTCAGTCCACCCTCACGGGCGCGCTTGGCCAGATCCTTCATCATCGACGCGATCTCGCCGAGCGGCTTGTGATCGGCGTCCGGAATGAACGGGCTGATCAATCCGCCTTCGAGCGCGATGGCGTTGTTGATGTCAATCCGCTTGAAGACGCGCACCTCATCACCGGCGTAGGCCGCGTTGAGCATCGGGAACTTGCGCAGCGCCAGCGCCGTCGCCTTGATGATCAGGTCATTGATCGACACCTGCTGCGGTTGTTCGACCTGCGCATTGATCTGCTCGCGCAGCTCCAGCGCCTTCGTCATCTCGATCGCCATCGAGATGTAAATATGCGGCGCCTGTTGGAAGCTCTCGCTCATGCGGCGCGCGATCGTCTTGCGAATGCGCGACAGTTCGCGAGTTTCGTATTCCGGCATCCCGGGCGCGACCGGTTGCGGCTGCGCTGGGGCGGGCGCTTGTGCGGCGACCGGCTGTGCGACGGGAGCGGACGGCGCGGCCTGCGGCTGCGGCCGGCCGATCAGCGGCATGACGTCGACCTTGATAATGCGGCCACCGGGGCCGGTGCCGGCCACGCGGCTCAAATCGATGCCATGCTCGGCAGCCAGGCGACGGACCAGCGGTGAGGCGCGGACACGTTCGCCGGGCGCTCGCTCGATGACCTGATCGATCTGATTCGTCGAAGGCGCTTCCTGGGCAGGCAGTTGCGAAACGGCGGCGGCCACCGGGGTTTCCGCCGATTCCGCCTTGGCGGGCGCGGGTGCTGCTGCCGGCTGCGATTCGCTGCCGTTGGTCGCCGGGACGTCGATCGGCTCGTCGGCCGTACCGATGATTGCGATTCCCTCGCCGACCGGCACCGTCTGACCTTCGGTCACCAGATGCTTGCGCACGATGCCGCTGTCAAACGATTCGATCTCCAGGTTGACCTTGTCGGTCTCGATCTCGGCAATCGGCTCACCGCGCTCGACCTGCTCGCCCTCCTGCTTGAGCCAGCGCAGCAGGGTTCCGGCGTCCATGTCGTAGCCCATCTGAGGCATTACCAGGGTTTTGGCCATCCGTCGTTCCTCCGCATAATCGTTTCCAGGGTTGCGATCCGCCACGAGCCATTACTGTTCGAACGCGTGCCGAAGCACCTATCCGGCTGGGACGAGATCACGCGCGAGGACGCCCTTGGCCGCTTCAACGACCTTGTCGCGATCCGGGAAGATCAGGCGCTCGAGATTTTTAGCATACGGTACCGGAATCTCAAGGCTGCCGACGCGGGCGATCGGTGCGTCCAGATAATCAAAGGCTTCGTCCTGTACCGCCGCGGCGATCTCCGCGCCGACTCCAAGCGTCTTCCAGCCTTCTTCGACGGTGACAAGGTGGTTCGTCTTTTTGACGGATTCGACGACGGTCGCGATATCGAGTGGGCGCAGCACGCGCATGTCGATAACTTCAGCGCTGATGCCCTCTTTCGCCAGCTCTTCGGCGGCGCCCATCGCCAGGTAGTAGCCACGCGACCAGGAGGCGATCGTGACGTCGGTTCCCTCGCGACGCACTTCGGCGCCTTCGAGCGGCAGGAGCAGGTCGCCCTCTTCCGGCTCTTCGACTTCGCCCCGGTTGCGATAGAGGAGTGAATGCTCGATGAACATGACCGGATCCTGGCCCTGACTTGCCGTCTTAAGGAAACCCTTGGCATCGCGAGGCGTGGCCGGCATAACGACCCGCAGGCCGGGCACGTGGGCATACCAGCCCTCGAACGTCTGGGAGTGTGTCGGGCCGAGCTGGCCCCAGCCGGAAGCCGTGCGAATCACGACCGGCGCCGTGATCGTGCCGGCAAACATATAGTGGAGCTTGGCGGCGTGATTCACGATCTGGTCAATCGCCAGCAGGCTGAAGTTGATGGTCATCAGTTCGATGATCGGCCGGAGCCCACCCATTGCGGCACCGACTGCAGCGCCGACGATCCCCAGTTCGGAGATCGGCGTGTCGCGCACGCGCTTGCGTCCGTATTCCTCCAGAAAGCCATTGGTGACGACGTATGAGCCGCCGTAGGCGCCGATGTCCTCACCCATGAGGAATACTCGCTCGTCGCGATCCATCTCCTCGCGTAGCGCCTCGCGCAACGCGTCACGGTAGCTAATCTCACGTGCCATCGAAGTATCGACTCCTGCCTCTGCCGAACGTCAGTGTACGGCGCCCGAATCGGTCAAAATAAAATCAGCGATCGTCGACGGATCGGGCACCGGGCTCTGCTCGGCAAACTCGACCGCCTGTTCGACTCGTTTGAGCACTTCGGCGTCGATCTGATCGAACTCTTCCTGCGTCGCCACGCCGTCGCTCAGCAGTTTATTGCGGAAAAGCGGGATCGGGTCGTCTTTGCGGTACCGATTAACTTCATCCTTCGACCGATAGACCTCGGGGTCCGCCATCGAATGGCCGCGGAAGCGGTAGGTGAGCGATTCAAGAAGGAATGGACCATTCCCCGAGCGACAGTGTTCCAGGGCAGCCTGAGCCGCTTCGCGCACCGCCAGGACATCCTGACCGTCGACGCGCGCCGCCGCGATGTCGTAGGCGACCGCCTTACGCGACATGTCACTCACCGCCGAAACATACTCGACCGCTGTGCCCATGCCATACAGATTGTTTTCGACGAGGAAAATGACCGGTAGTTTCCAGACCGACGCGAGGTTCGCCGCTTCATGGAAGGCGCCGGTGTTGGTGGCGCCGTCACCGAAGACGCAAACGACAACCGAATCCTGCTCTTGATACTGGCTCGCGAGCGCGAGTCCGGTCGCGAGTGGAATGAGGCCACCGACAATGGCGTAACCGCCCCAGAAATTCTTGGTCACGTCGCTGAAGTGCATCGAGCCGCCGCGCCCGTGGACGACGCCCGTCGCTTTACCGAAGAGTTCGGCCATCGCGGCCTCGGGCGTCACGCCTCGAGCCAACGCATAGCCGTGATCTCGATAGTGGGTGATCAGGTGATCCCGTTCCTGCATCGCCGACACGACGCCAACACCGGTCGCCTCTTCGCCGATATACACATGGAGAAAACCGGCAATCCTGCCGCGTGCGTACTGCTCCTCCGCGTGCTTCTCAAATTCGCGGATCAGCACCATCTGGCGATAGAGATCGACCAGGTCGTCCTTCTCCAGCGCAAGCTCCTTTATCCGACTACCGCCAGAGCTTGTCATGCACTACGCCTCCAGCCTGAAATTGATTCGTGATGTAGTACCGAGAACGGCGGAGGTGTAGCGCTCAGCGTAAACCGCTTTTCGCCGCGCAAGACATCGTCACCGTTCTGTCTACTCTCAACCCTGTGTAGCGTGAAATCCTTCCAGCCCAAGGTATCGCCTTTTTCGTGGAAGGACTACCCCAGCCTGGCATTGTACCCGAGTGAGCC
This sequence comes from uncultured Thermomicrobiales bacterium, assembly GCA_937891245.1. GTDB lineage: Bacteria > Chloroflexota > Chloroflexia > Thermomicrobiales > Thermomicrobiaceae > CALAGB01. The sequence continues at coordinate 3,483 of CALAGB010000294.1, forward strand.
CGCCAATACCACTACGAACGACAAGACGCTCATACAAATGACCGAAATATAGGGGAGCCGCAGCATTTGACGGCCCTCCGGTGGTCATATTACCCACCCAGCTTGTACCCGAACCGGCGTAGCAGCCCCTGGCGTGCCTGCACATCTTCATCTGTCTCAATACCGAGCGGTTTGAAGCCATCGACGACACCGAGCACCGCCCGGCCTTCGCCGGTATCAGCCAGGATCACTTCGACCGGATTGGCCGTCGCGCAGAAGACCCCGCAGACTTCCTGCACCGCCTTGATCGCCGGCAGCACGTTAATCGGGAAGGCATCGCGGAGGAAGATCAGGAAGCAATGGCCGGCCGCGATGTTCAGCACGTTCTTCGCCGCCAGCGCCGTCAACTCCTCGTCGGTACCACTCCTCCGCACCAGACGGTCACCGGACGCCTCGCTGAACGCCAGCCCGAACTTCAGGCCGCCGATTGATCCTGCCAGCGCCTCATGAAGATCCTCAACCGTTTTGATGAAGTGGCTCTGCCCAAAGATGAGGTTGAGATCGTCCGGCTTCTCGATCTTGCAGCTCGTCAATTCGATTGCCATCGCCTCATCCTCCTCGACGGTTCAATGAACTTCCTGGCGCTCCGCCACGTACATCCTAAGGCCGAAGGCGACGTAACTCAAGACGCCCTCTCCGCTACCCGCATCTCCACTCGAAGCGCTCGACCCGGTACCCCAACCGCCTTGGAGCCTGTGGTATTGTAGCGGGGTCGAAAACAGCCGAAACGAACGGTGCGCAACGCGAGGAGCCGGTGCATGAGCGAGCCAACCGCAAGGCGAAACGCAAAGATTGTCGCAACCATCGGTCCTGCTTCATGGGATCCCGAGATATTGCGCTCACTCCTGGAAGCCGGCGTCGATGTCGTCCGCGTCAATGCCGCCCACAACACTATCGATGTCCGGCGCGACATCGTTAAGACGATCCGCACCGCCGCTCGTGAAACCGGCCGCTGCGTCGCCATTCTGCAGGATCTCGGCGGTCCCAAACCGCGCACCGGCCCGCTCCCCGACGGCGAGACGATCTCGTTGCGGCGCGGCCAGGAGATCGAACTTGTCCCCGGTGATGCACAGCTCATGCAAGAACGCATCTCGATCGACGACGCCAATCTTTTCGCCCAGATCACACCCGACCGGCGCGTGCTCATCATGGACGGGCTGATCGAACTGCACACAACGGCGCGCCAGGGCGATGTCGTGCAGGCACGGGTGGTCCGTTCCGGACACCTCCGCGGTCGCCAGGGCGTGACGGTACCCGGTGCCAAGCTGCCGCCTCGCCGCATTACCGAGCAAGAAGCAGCCGACATCGCCTTCGCCGCCGAAGCCGGCCTCGAATATCTTGGCGTTAGCTTCGTGACCTGCGGCGGTGATATCCAGATGGTACGCGATGAACTCGAACGTCACGGCGGGCAGTGCGGCATCGTCGCCAAGATCGAGCGGCCGGAGGCGCTCGAAGCGCTCCACGAGATCGCGCATCTTTCTGATGCCATCATGGTGGCGCGTGGCGACCTCGGCGTGCAGCTGATGCCCGAAGATGTGCCGATCGCCCAGAAGCAGATCATCGCTGTCGCCCGGCGACACGGTACGCCGGTCATCACCGCGACGCAGATGCTGGAATCGATGATCGTCCAGCCGATCCCAACCCGCGCCGAAACGAGCGACGTCGCCAACGCCATCCTCGATGGCAGCGACGCGGTCATGCTCAGCGCCGAAACGGCGACCGGCCAGTATCCGCTGGAAGCGGTGGAGATGATGAACCGCATCGTCACGGCGATCGAGCGCCAGTGCATCTATCCTCAGAAGGCGCCGGAGGTCGCCGACGGCCCGATCACGACCGCCTCACTGATCGCCCGTGCCGCGAACGACATCGTGCGCCGCGCGCCGCTTGTCAACACGATCGCCGTCTTCACGCGCAGCGGCTTTTCGGCTCGCGAGGTCGCCCGCGAACGTGCCGTCGTGCCGATCGTGGCGCTGACGAACAACGACTACATCGCGCGCAAGCTCTCGCTCGTCTGGGGCGTCACCTCGATCGTCGCACCATTCGCCAGCGACACCGAATCGCTGATCAACGACATGACACGGCGGCTTGTCGCGTCCGGCTTCGCGCAACCGGGGCATAACATCCTGTTCGTCGGCAGCCTGACCGTCTTTAATGAACCTGGTCATACCAATTTACTCCACATTCGTCCCGTTTAGGTGGATTGGTGCTATGTTGGACGTCGCACGTGCGGGGAGCGCACCTGACGGTACGGGCTGTCCGCGCACGCGACCGCGACAACGGATTGTGTGCATCGAAAGGGCTGAGCCGATGTCCGTCGCACGACCGAACCAGAGCACCCCGACCACCAATCACCCGCCGATCGAAGCGACACTGGCGCGCAACGGCATGGCGGCATCCGCCAACCAATTCGTCAGCCAGGCGGCGATAGCCGTTCTGCGCGACGGCGGTAACGCCATCGATGCCGCCGTCGCCGCCGCGGCGGTGCTGATGACGGTCGAGCCGCGAAATGGTCACCTGGGCGCGGACACGTTTTTCCTCATCAATCTCGCGGGCAGCAATCAAGTTGTCGCGCTGAACGGCAGCGGCGCCGCACCGGCCGCCGCCAAGCGCGAGGCGTATGTCAAACGTGGCGGCATTCCGAGCAAGGGTCTGTGGGCGACCAGCGTGCCGGGCACGATCGCGTGCTGGGGTACCGCCCTGGAAAAGTACGGCAGCAAGCCGCTCTCCGCATTGTTACGGGCGGGCATCGACTATGCGCGCGACGGCGTGCCGGTGACACCCAAGCTCGCCCGCATGCTCGCCAACGACGCCGATACGTACCGCCAGTTCCCCGACGCGGCCCGCGTCTTCGTGCCGAACGGCCGGGTGCCGGAGGTCGGCGACATCTTGCGCCAACCCGATCTGGCCCGTTCGCTCGAGCGCATCGCGACCGACGGCTGGCAGGACTTCTACCGGGGCAAGCTGGCCGAAGAGCTGGTCGCCTACTCCCAGAGTCACGACGGACTCTTCTCCCTCGACGATTTCGCCAACCACGAAACCGAGGCCACCGAGCCGAGTTCGATCGACTATCGCGGTTACACCGTCTTCGAACAACCGCCGGTTTCGCAGGGGATCATCGTGCTGCTCGCGCTGAATATCCTGAAGCAGTTCGACGTGTCGTCGTTGGAGCCCGGTTCGGCCGATCTGATCCATCTCCAGATCGAAGCGCTCAAGCTCGCCTTCACAGACCGAATGCGCTACCTCGGCGATCCGCGCCACAACGATTTGCCGCTCGCCTGGCTGCTGTCAGGCGAGCACGCCCGCGAGCAAGCGGCGCGTATCGACCGGCGGCAGGCGCATCCCTTCGAGTGGCGCGGCAACATCCAGCCCGACACGACCTACATGTGCGTGGCCGATGGCGCGGGCAACATGGTCTCCTACATCCACAGCCTCTACGCCGGCTCGGGCGTCGTCATGGGCACGACCGGCGCGCTGATGAACAATCGCATGCTCGGCTTCAATCTCGACGAAGGCCATCCGAACTGCCTGGCGCCCGGAAAGCGGCCGATTCACACGTTGAATAACTACCTGGTGCAGCGCGACGGCCAACCGCTCTTGATGGGTGGCACGCCCGGCGCTCACTGGCAGGTACAAACCAACCTGCAAATCCTCTGCAATTCACTCGATTTCGGCATGGACCCGGCTGAAGCAAGCGCCGCACCGCGCTTCCTGATCGGCGGCCAGGAAGAATTCGGTCAGGACCCGACCGTCCGGGTCGAAGCCCGCGTCAGCGACGACACCCTTGCCACGCTCCGTGACTACGGCCACCCGGCCGAATCGGCCGACCCCTGGGCGCTCGGCGGCGGCGTCCAGCTAATCGGTCGCGATCCACAAAGCGGCATGTATCGCGGCGCGACGGACGTCCGGCGGCCGAGCAACTCGATCCTGGGGATGTAGAACGACGCTTGGTTACGTGTCGTTGGGGCCCCCCGTGACTGCCCTGTTGGCCTTCGGACAAGCATGTCGGCGCGCGAACGGGACAACCACAGGGGGTTGCCCCTACCGTTTGGTTCGCGTGCAACCCAGGTGATCGTGCTCAGAGGTCCTTCGAGTTCCGGGAAGACCGGCATCGCGCGCTGCCCGAAGGCGATCCTGTCCCAGCCGTGGATCAGCATCGACCACTCTGAATCCCTGGAATGCGCCCGCGCTATCGCGGTGCAGGTCGCTTGATGTTCCTCTGAGATTGGCCTACACCAACTCCCCGCGCATCACAGTCACCGCCTGGCCGCCGAGGCGGGTACGGTCGCCCGCCAGGCGGACACGTACGACGCCACCGCGGGCCGAGATCTGATGACCGAGCAGTTCGTCTTTTCCGAGCCGGGCAGCCCAGAAGGGGCCGAGGCAGCAATGCGATGAGCCGGTAACCGGGTCTTCGTCAATCCCGACGCCTGGCCCAAAGAAGCGTGAGACGAAATCGAAGCCGGAAGCGGACGAGCGGCTCGTCGCGATGAAGCCACGAGCGTCGATCGACTTGAGCAGGCGCATATCGGGCGAAAGACCGCGCACCGCCGCTTCGTCCGCGAACTCAACCAGGTAATCCATCCGGTTACGCCCAACGTAACGCGGTGACGCACCGAACGCAGTAGCCATCGACTCGGGCGCCGGCACTTCATGCTCCGGCTCGGACGGGAAATCGAGTTCGATCCAGTCGCCGTCGCGTTCGGCAGTGAGCGTTCCGCTCAGCGTATCGAAGCGTGCCGGCTGATCGAGCGCGAGATACCCGTCTTCCCAGAGGACATGTGCGCTGGCGAGCGTCGCGTGGCCACACAGATCGACTTCGGTGGCTGGCGTGAACCAGCGCAAATGGAATCCCATCTCGATCGGAACGAGGAATGCGGTCTCCGAGAGATTCATCTCACGCGCGACGAGTTGCATCCACTCGTCATCCTGCTCTTGCTCCAGCACACAGACAGCGGCCGGATTGCCCCGAAACGCCTCGTTCGTGAATGCGTCAACCTGCACCACACGCTGACCCATGATGGCTCCTTTCGCTTTGATATCCATCCCGCGCACTGGCTGAAACGACCGTGTTCCCCGATAATTGCTCAAATTGGCAGGAAATGTCACACCTGATCCGCCAAACAGGACGCTCAGGAGTTGACGCCGTCAGTTCGCAACATTAACCTAATGGGCGGCTGCGCGGATTGGGGCGCGTCAGTCATCGTTCGAACCCGTGGATTACGTTGAAACACTGTCCGGAGCTATATTCAAAGGAGCGCGCGACTTGCAGTCTGAGGCTCAAAATTCTCCCAGCCTGGTGGTCGGCGTGCCGAGGGAGACGATGACCGGTGAACGCCGCGTCGCGCTGACCCCGGACGTTGTCCGCAAATTGGCTCGCACCGGTTTTCGCATCCTCATCGAACATGGGGCCGGCGAAGGGGCGAGCTTTCTCGATTCGATGTATACCGATGTCGGGGCGGAGATCGTTCCCGATGCCACGACGCTCTACAAGTCATCCACGGTCGTGCTGAAAGTGCAGCGACCGACCGATGACGAAGTGAAGGCGCTCAAGCCCGGAAGCTACCTGATCGCTTTCTTGCAGCCACTCGTATCGCCCGATCTGGTAGTGAAGCTCTCCGAACAGCGCATCACGGCCATGAGCATGGATGCCATTCCACGCATCACACGTGCCCAGTCGATGGATGCACTCTCCTCGATGAGCACCGTTGGTGGCTACAAGGCCGTGCTTTTGGCAGCCAATTCGTTGCAGAAATTCTTTCCGCTGCTGATGACCGCCGCCGGTACGATCCGCCCCGCCAAGGTTCTTGTTCTGGGGGCTGGCGTTGCCGGTCTGCAGGCGATCGCCACTGCTCGGCGCCTCGGCGCCGTCGTTGAAGCGTTCGACACGCGGCCGGTCGTCAAGGAGCAGGTGCAGAGCCTTGGCGCCTCGTTTGTCGAACTGGAAGTCGGGCATGAGGAAGCGCAGGATGCGGGCGGTTACGCCAAGGAGCTTTCCGAAGATCATATCCGGCGTGAGATCGAACTGATTCGCGATCATGCGGCCAAGTCGGACGTCGTCATCACGACCGCGCTCATTCCCGGCAGACCGGCTCCGCTGCTGCTGCCGGAAGACACGGTCAAGGGGATGAATCCCGGTTCGGTCATTGTCGATCTGGCGGCCGAGATGGGCGGCAACTGCGAGCTCACGGTGTCCGGTGAAACGGTGGTGCGCCATGACGTGACGATCATTGGACAGCTAAACCTGCCGAGCACGATGGCGACCGACGCGAGTCAGATGTACGCCAAGAACATTTCGACGCTCCTCGAACATCTCGCCCCGAAGGGCCAGCTTAATCTCGATATGGAAGACGCGATTACGCGCGGCATCGTGGTGACGCGCGACGGCGAAATTCTGCATGGGCCGACGCTGGCCTGGATGAAGGGGGGAGTGGCTTGAACGAGGGCGTCCTGCTCGGGGCGTACGTGTTCGTCCTGGCGATCTTACTCGGTCTCGAAGTGATCGGCCGCGTGCCGTCGACACTTCATACTCCGCTGATGTCGGGGACCAACGCGATCCACGGCATCGTACTCCTCGGTGGCATCGTGGTCGTGGGCACAGCGGATACGTTTCTGCTGCACCTGCTCGGCCTGCTCGCCGTCTTCCTCGGCGCCGGTAACGTCTTCGGAGGCTTTGTGGTAACCGACCGCATGCTGGAGATGTTCAAGAAGAAGCCGGTGGAAAAACGGTGATTGAGAACTATCGACAAGCCGTCGTCGACATTTCGTATTTCGTTTCAGCGCTTCTGTTTATCTACGGCCTCAAGCGCCTCAGTTCCCCGGCCACCGCCCGTTCCGGTAATCAGATTGCCGGACTCGCGATGATCATCGCGCTCGTCGCCACCTTCGTCAGCGACGAGTTTCACTGGACCGCGGCGAATGTCATCATCGTCCTGGTTGGTCTGGTCGGTGGCGCGGCGTTTGGCACCTATCTCGCCCGCACCGTCAAGATGACCGCC
>CALAGB010000295.1 GCA_937891245.1 uncultured Thermomicrobiales bacterium
GATCTGGCGCTCAACTATCGCGCCAGCCGTGCCGGCTGCGACGCGCTTGTCGAACAGGCGAACGCCCATGGCCAGCGTGCATTCCTCGCGCAGGCCGATTTGACCGACGCGACAGCGACCGAGACGATGGTCGAGCAGGTCATCGCGGAATTCGGGCGGATCGACATTCTGGTGAATAACGCCGGGGTGATGAACGTCCAGCCGTTCGTCGAGACGACCGAAGCATCCTGGCAGGACGAGCTGCAGGTGAATATCGTCGCGCCGCTCCGCTTGACCCGCGCCGTCGTGCCGCATATGATCGCCGAGCGCTCCGGCAAGATCATCAACCTGTCATCGCAACTGGCGCTGATCGGCTGGGATAAGGCGGCGGTCTACGCGGGGAGCAAAGGGTTTATCTTGACCTGGACCAAGTCGCTGGCGCGCGAGCTGGGGCAGTACAACATCAACGTCAACGCGATCGGACCTGGCTCGATCATCACGGATATGAATCGGAGCCTGTACGCCTCACCCGAAGCGGCCGAACGGCGCGCGCAGGAGCTGCCGCTGCGGCGCTTCGGTACGCCGCGCGACGTCGGTCAATGCGCGCTCTTCCTGGCGTCGGACGCCGGAAACTACCTGACCGGACAGATGCTCGGGCCAAACGGTGGAAACGTGATGTAGGAGATTGCTGTGGACGTTCTTCTGACCTACGACAATTTCGGCGAGGCGTACGACCTGCTGCGCTACGGTCACGCCGGTGGGGCCAGCGCGGACAACATCTATGCCATCCGGCGTGGTATTCCGCGCATCATGGAGATGCTCGCGCGCAATGGCCTCCACGCCACCTTCTTCGTCGAAGGCTGGGGAGCGCAGCAGTACCCGACGCTTCTCCGCGAAATCGTCGCGGCCGGTCATGAAGTCGGCGGGCATGGCTGGATGCACGAACAGTGGGACCAGTTGCAGCCGGATGAGGAACGCGATCTGATCACCCGTACGACCGCCGCCATCGGTGACGCGCTCGGCAAGCCGCCGGTCGGCTGGCGCTCGCCCTTCTCGCGCACGACGAAGCTGACGCTTTCGATTCTCGCCGAGCACGGCTACCGCTACGACACCAGCTTCGCCGATGACGACATCCCCTACCGCTTGCACGTCAAGCCAGGCGATCCGCGCACGCTGGTCGAGTTTCCGCTGAGCGGCGTGCTCAACGACGCGCCCTACTACAACGGTTCAAACGGCTTCCGCTCGCCCGAAGACGTCCACGAGATGCATTTCGGCGAACTGCGCGGCCTCGCGAAAGTGGCCGGCTTTGGCGTGCTCGTCGCCCACCCGCGCTTTACCGGACGACCAGCGCCGCTCGAAGGCCACGAGCGAACAATTCAGCGCCTGCGCGCTGGGGAGATTGGTGACGTCCGCTTCCTGCGCGGAGATCAGGCGGCCGAGGAATACGATCAGCGCGACGACATCCCGACCTACGATGCACCACGGGAGATCTAGCCGGAGCGGCCGGTAACCGCGCCGCGCCGCGGTGGCAACTGGAGGAATCGTGCAACGGCTGGCCGCGCTGCCGAGTTGGTATCGAACGAACCCGACCCTCGCCTGGATCTGCATCCTCATCGCGGTCAATCAGACCGGCTTCGGCAGCATCGTGCCGATCGTGCCGCTCTACGCCAAAACGTTCGATGTCTCGCAGTTCCTGATCGGCTTCTCGGTCGCCGTCTACGGCCTGGCGCGCTTCGCGGCTAATATGCCGGCCGGGCGTGTCTCCGACATGCTCGGCCGTGGCTCAGCCATCGCCATTGGCGGCCTCATCACGGCCGGCGGCAATATTCTCAGCGCCCTGGCCGCCAACTACGCGCTCTTCCTGGCCGGGCGATTCGTCGGCGGTCTGGGCGCCGCCACCGTCATCACGGCCAGCCAGATCATCGTGACCGATATCTCGACGAACGAAAACCGCGGCCGCATTTTCGGCCTCTACATGACCGTCTTCATGTTCGCCGTCGGCTTTGCCCCGCTGCCGGGCGGTTTCATCGGCCAGCATTTCGGCCTGTCGATTCCGTTTTATGTCTATGCGGTGCTCGGTCTGGTCGTGACGCTCCTCGCGCTGACGCGCATTCCCGATACGCGACATCCCGACGAGCGCGGCGGTCGATCCCGGCAAGCCGCGCCGGCCGGTACCGAGCCGCGCCTGCAATTCGGCAAGCAGATCCAACTGCTGGTGCGCCAGCCCGCCTTTTTGCTCGTCAGCGTCGCGTCATTTTCCACCTATTTCGCGCGGACCGGCGGTGTCTTCACCATCCTGCCGCAACGCGCCCAGGATTCGATGGGCCTTTCGACCGGACAGATCGGGCTGGGGCTCTCGGCGATCAGCATCGTCAGTCTCTCGATCGCCTACCCGTCGGGCGTGGTGATCGACCGCTTCGGACGCAAGGCGGTCATCGTGCCCGCCGTCCTCTTCGGCGCGGTCGCCATGGTCTGCTTCGCATTTGCCGGCGGATTAATCACCTATGTTGTCAGCTGCATGATCTGGGGTATCTCTGTCGGCCTGGCCGGTGCGGCCCCGACCGCCTATGCCGCGGATGTCGCGCCGCCCGGCATGAACGCCGCCGCCATGGGCACCTTCCGCTCACTGTCGGACTGCGGCTACATCCTCGGGCCGTTCCTGCTGGGCGCGATTGCCGATCTGTCGAGTACCGGCACGGCCCTCATCGCGACCGCTGTCATGCTCCTCATCATCGGCACTATTTTCGCGCTCGTCGCCCCGGAAACCCACCGCGTCCTTCAGCCCGCGGCCGCCGTTAAGGATGTCACCGGAGACTAACCTCCTCGCGCCGAGGCGCGGAGTTTTTGTGCATTGAGAACACTGCGCTGCCGCGCGAAACAGCGATTTAACGCGCGAATTGCCAGCGCGTCGCGCCATACGGCTCGGCCGTCGCGACGCCAACGACGGTGTCGAAGGTGAAGCGGAAGACGTGCCAGGGTGCCGGTCCCGCGCTCGGCGCGCTGAACGGAGCGGTCAGCGCATCGCCTTCCACCTGAGCGGGCCAACCGCCATCGCGATAGATTGCGGCGACCTGCTCCAACGTGCCCGCATCACGCACCTGCTCGGCCGTGCCGAACAGCGAGAGATCGATTCCCACCAGCTTGACGGCGATGGTACAAGCTGGGTTTCCCGCGAGGTTGCGAGCCTTGCGTGCAGCCTGGCTGCTGGTGAAATAGAGATCACCATCGAGCCAGACCGCGCCCACCCCGGCGACAAACGGCCGGCCGTCGGGGCCAACCGTGCCGAGAAAGTGCGTGATGTCGGATCCTTCAGTACGCCGCGTGAGTTCCTCGCGCGCGCGAGTCCAGGGCAAGGCGCCATTACCATAACGATCGAGATTCGTGGTGCGGGTCGGCGTGCGGTCAGCCATCGGTTTGCCTCCCATGTTGTGCGAACGAGCTGAATTCCTCTCACGCCATCATGGAGTAGTCGAACACGGTGGGGAGAAATCGACATCGCCAGGGAAGAACCACTGAGTTGGACTATTGCTCGCTCGCCGGGAGTCGGACTTCCACCTGGCCCGCGGCGATGCGGGTTTCAAGGGCTGGCTGTGGGAAGCTCGCCGGGCCATCGATCACACGGCCGTCGACCATCGAAAAGCGCGAGCCGTGCCAGGGGCAGATCACGCAGTCGTCGCGCAATTCACCTTCGTGGAGCGGTCCGCCGAGATGCGAGCAGGTATCCGCCAGCGCATAGACCCGTTCCCCTCGACGCAACAGGACGATCCGCGTATCGCCAACCGTCGCGCCGTGCAGCGTCCCATCTGGCAGATCATCGAGCGCGACGACCTTCGTGAACGTCGCCGGAATGCCGTCCGTCGCTGAATGATCGACGCCGATCTTCTCACCACCAACCAGCTGCCCGCCAAGATAGGCGGCGGCGCCGGTCAGGAGCAACCCGCCGGTCGACACGACCTGCCCGGCGGTGCGCGCACCGCGCCAACGCAGGAGCGATGATGCGCCCATCAGCGTCACCGCGGCCACGTTCGCCAGGCCGTGCAACGTCCCGATCCGCTGACTTCGCTCCGAGGTGAAGCGCCAGTCGTTCAGACCACTGGCCGCCGCGACCAACGCCGAGCCAAGGCCGAGCAGAATCGTCGCATCAGCCGCCTGTCCGAATCCCCGTTCCGTCGAATCCGAACGCACATCGCACAGATCAAGCATCGCCGACGTCACCCATGCGCCGGCCGGCACCGTCACGATCATTGGATGAGCCGGATGTCCGAGCCAGGTGCCAGAGAGACTGTTGCGCAGCAGCCGCTTGCTCGTACCGCCGCCGCTATACACCGCCGTCGCGAACCGTTTGAGATAGTCGCCCGCCGGGCCGAGCCACGACTGACGTTGCAACGAATCGACCGTTCGCTTGATTTCCATGACCACCTCCGACCAGCGAAAACGCAAGGAAAGACGACGGGTCGCAACACGACCCACCACCTGCACCACGCAAGCACTGGGCCGCGCGCAGCCCTCACCCCCAGCCGGTCCCTCTCCCAACGATTGGGAGAGGGGGTCTTGAGGCAAGCTTATATTGAATCCCGATAGTTCGTGAACAGACATACAACAGAGCACGCGCGACCGCAGTCGCGCATTTCCTCCCCTCTCCCGCGCGGCGCGGGAGAGGGGCCGCTCCCACCCCTCCTCTTCCGCGTTCACGCGCGTCGCTGGATCTGCCGGTGGTCGTACTGAAACTGTCCGGGACAGAAGGGGACGGGGGTGAGGGCCGTCCGCCCCCTCTACGTCAGTCGGAAAACCGGGCCGTGCTGGTCCGTGTGGTCGTAGGCGACCGTCGCGCCGATCTCCAGCGGGGCATCTTCGGCAAACGGCAGGCGCGCGAGCAATCGTTCACCATCGGAGAGTTGGAGCACTGCCAGAACATACGGCGCCTCACCGGCAAATTCCGGCGTCGGGACGTAGATCACGCTGTAGGTGACGATCGTGCCGTTGACGCCCTGGTAGGTTGGGGCTTCGACCATGCTATTCCGCCTTCCCGAGAATCGTTACGACACAGGTCGCGCCCGAGCCACCGACATTGTGCGTCAGACCGATCTCAGCACCCTCGATCTGCCGCTCACCCGCTTCGCCACGCAACTGGAACGATGATTCAACGATCTGACTGACGCCGGTCGCGCCGACCGGATGCCCCTTCGCCTTCAAGCCGCCGCTCGGATTGACCGGAATCTTGCCGTCGCGACCAGTCGCACCGGCCAAAACCGCATCGCTCCCCTCGCCCTTGCCGAAAAAGCCAAGGTCCTCGGTCGCCATCACCTCGGCGATCGTGAAGCAGTCGTGAACTTCGGCGAAGTCAATGTCATCCACGCCGACACCAGCCATCTTGTAGGCCCGTTCCGCGGCATGCTGTGCGGCCGGCAGCGAGGTCAGGTTCTCGCGCTTGTAGAGCGCCAGCGAATCGGACGCCTGGCCGAACCCGAGCAGCCGGATGCCCGGCTTGTCGAAGCGGTCGGCCACGTCCGACGCGACCAGCAGCACGGCCGCCGCACCGTCGCTGACCGGCGAGCAGTCGTACAGATTGAGCGGATCGGCGATCATCACCGACTTGGCGATATCCTCACGCGTAATCTCCCGGTGGAACTGCGCGTACGGGTTGCCCATCGCATTGTGGTGATTCTTGATGGCGACGGCGTCGAGGAACGCCCGATCTTTGCCGTACTTGTGCATATAGGCGCGCGCCATGAGCGCGTACGCACCGGGGAAGGTGAGTCCGACCGAGCTTTCGTTCTCCCAGTCAGCCGCCTCGGCCAAAATCGAGGTCGTCTCGCCGATCGGCGTCGAGGTCATCTTCTCAGCACCAACGATCAGGACGGCGTCATACGCCCCCGCCGCGATCGCCATCACCCCGCTCAAAAAGGCCGTCGAGCCGGAAGCGCAAGCATTCTCCAGTCGCGAACTCGGCACATTATTCAGCCCAAGCTCCGACGCAATCAGGGGCGCGACGTGTTCTTGCTTAATAAATGTCCCCGGCGAAAAGGTGCCGAGAAAGAGTGCCTCGACCTGAGCCGGATGAGCCCCGGCATCCTCCAGCGCCGCCTGAGCCGCCTGCACCGCCAGCTCCCGAAAGCTCCCCTCCGCCTTCCCAAACTTCGTCTCCGCGATCCCAACAATCTCAATCGCTCGCATAGTGCTAAAACTCCTCCGCGGAATCCAGCCGCCCGGCAGGTCAACACGTCACGTGCAAACCGAGCGACAGCGTCAATTTGAGTATCGCATATCGGGTTAGGAACGGAGATTGGAGGAAAGGCTACGCGACGTCAACCTTGAGGTTGGTTGGGTCGAAATCCGACGACATCTTCCTCAAGCCAAGTATCTCGATCGCCACGAGCTTCCCATCTTCATCAAACCGAGGATGACGCCCGGCTGAATCTCTTCGGACTCGACAATCGTGGCGTCACGAAGCCTTAAGTAGAACGCGTCGGTTACTCGGTCGAAATGTAGCTTCATAGCCGGTTCCTTATGACCCGCTACGGCAACATCGGCTAAGCGAGCTGCAGACGACCTTTCGGCTCGGGGATATCGCGACCCAACTCACGCGCTGTCTCGATCCACTCACGCGCGACAGTGTCGAGCGCGCGCAACGCGTCCTGCGGCGATTCGCCATCGGCGGCGCACCCTGCCAATTCCGGCATTTCGGCGATAAACGCGCTGTCCTCGTCGGACCAGTAGATGATAACTGTGTATTTCACGCGAAGGCCTGCCCAACCAAATTCGCGCCGCGCGGCATTTCATCAAACGTCTGTCCAAAAAGAGTACGTCCATTTCGATGCTTCTGCACCCCACCCCACTGCTTGAAAAAGAACGGGACATCATGTTCTCTGCATTGATGGAATACTTCTTCGACCCACGTTGGATCGAGTGGTCGTGCACGAGGACCGGATTCCCCGCCGACAATAACCCAATGAATTCCATCTAAGGGCAAGTCGTCTATTCGCCCGACCAATGGCTCGACTGACAAGAACCGTACGAACGCCGGAACTGATTTGAGGAGGCTCGAACGATATGCGTATCGCTGGTTCTCTACACTTACGCCCATCCAAATATTGTCAGTCCAATTCCGACGATCCGCGAATTCGAGAAGTCGCTCCGGACGCTTGGTAAGCACTTGACATTGATGCTGCGGACACTCATTCATG
>CALAGB010000296.1 GCA_937891245.1 uncultured Thermomicrobiales bacterium
GCGCGGATGACAATGACCCCGTCCTCGACCAGGCTTTCGATGCGTCGGTGGATCGTCGACCGTGGCACACCGAGCTGCCGCGAAATATCGGATGATGATCGGCGGCCGTCGCTCTCCAACATGCTGATAATCTTTTCGTCAAGTTCATCGAGTTCACGCGCCATTTTCATCTTCTCACTCATCAAGCGGACGGTGGAGATGGGCAATCGTCCCATCGTCAGGGAGTTTATCATGTCATTTGTACCAGGACACTGGCAAAGTTGTCCCTTTTCCACCGGTAATTGTCGTCTGATCTGTCAAGAATTTGGCCCTTTTCGGCCAGGGACAGTTAGATAACGAGACTCGCCAACGCGACGATGCCGAAGCTGCCGATGAACGCGCCGGAAACGCGATTAACCCAGCGCATGACGCGCAACGAGAAGCGTCCCCGGAGTACGCTCACTCCGCTGCTCAGAATCAGCCACCAGAGCGCTGAACCAGTGAAGACCCCGAAGACCAGCAACGCGGCCGAGGGATAGCCTTCGCTGGCCGTCCCGGCCCAGCCGAGCCCGGCGAAGATGGCGATGAACGAGAAGATCGTCGTCGGGTTGGTCAGCGTCAGTCCAAACGTCGAAAGGTAGTTGCCGAGCAGCCGGCGCCGCCGGCCGCTCTTGAGGCTTTGGACCGGTGCTGCCAGGACGGTGCGGATGCCGAGGTAGAGCAGAAAGATCCCGCCGACGAGCCGCAACGTGTCCTGATGTCCGATGAGCCGGCTCGAAATGGCGGTCAACCCGAAGGCCGCCACCGCGCCATAGCAGGCATCGGCCGTTGCCGCGCCGAGGCCGGAAAGCAGTCCGACCAGACGCCCCTCGGCGAGCGTGCGCCGGATGCAGAGCACGCCGATCGGCCCGACCGGCGCGGCGATCGAAAACCCGAGTATCGCGCCCCGAACGAACAGCCAACTGTCCACGATGCTCAGTCCTCATTCGTCAGCTTTCTCCGTCCGAAGGGGGAGCGAGTTCCCCCCTTCGGCAAGGACAGGCGGAGGGCGACGACGCCTAATCGGCGATGAAGACGGCTGATTGCACGTCGGGGCCGCCGTCATCGGATAGCGCTGAGCGCCAGTGCCAATCGGCTGGTTCCGACCAGAGAAGCCGCCCACCGGAGGTGATCGCCCAGATCGTGTTGTCCGGCGCCAGTTGGAAGAGTTCGACCATATCGGGCATCGGCACCTCGATTCCTGCGCTCGCTGGCTGCCAGCTATCGCCGCCATCGGACGAGACATCGATGCGTCCTTCGCGGCCGACGTACGGCGCCGGTCCGGCCAGCACCAGGTTGGCATGGGTCGGCGGGATGATCGTGGCGCGGGTGTAATCGGTCAGCAGCTTTGTCCAGCTCCTGCCGCCGTCGCGCGAGCGCCCGATCCCACCGAGCTTCGGTGAGTTTTCGTCACGCTTTTCGTTCTTCAGCCCGGCGTAGCCGAGCGAGACGTAGAGCAGGTTCGGGTCTTCCGGGTGGCCGCCGATATGGTGGATATCGTGATCCGGCGGCACTTCGTTATAAGCCCATGTCTGTCCGCTGTCGTGGCTCTCCAGCAGACCGCCGACCTCGACCGAGGCGAACAGGTGCGTGCCGCTGCCGGGCGGTGAGTAGAAGTTGCGAATCGCGCCGGCCCGTGGCGAATACGGCAGGTACCACTCTTCGTAGCCGTCGAGCTCGCGAATGCTGCTCAGTTCTTTCCAGCTTCGGCCGCCGTCCTCACTACGGAAGGCGCGCCCCGGTTCGGTGCCACAGAGCAAGGCGCCGGGCTGTGTTGGGTCGGGGCCGATGGTTTGCAGCGCCGTCGCGCTCAGCCCCTCGTTTGATGGCTGCCAGCTTTTGCCGCCATCGTCACTGCGGAAGATGCCAGCGCCGTACGTTCCAGCGAGCAGCGAGACATCGCCTGTCTGGTCGCGCCAGCCGTGGATCGCCCAGATCCGCTGATCGCCCAGTCCGAGCGCTTCGACGCGGTCGCCGTCAAGCCGGTAGACGCCGTCGCGGGTGCCGATGTAGGTCGTAAATGCGGACATCCTCTGCTCCTTGCCGATATCGGGATGCAACGCTCCGATTGTACGCGAGCCGGTCGATGGAGCGGTATGTCGAATCGGGCTGAGGATGAACGACGACTCAACGTACAATGTGCATCTGATCGGCGTATCGGTCATAGCGAGAGGCTCCCTGCATGAGCAGTCTCAGCCAGGCTCCGGCGATCGAAGGTCCTTTGAATCGTGCGGATCGCTGGTGGGCACGTGGAATGGCATTGCCGGTGCTCATCGCGGTCATCGACTTCGTCGCGCATCTGGCGGTTGCCAATAACTATGGCTATTTTCGTGACGAGCTCTATTACATCGCCGCCGGGCAGCATCTAGCCTTCGGCTACGTCGATTTTCCGCCGATGATCGCCCTGCTGGCGGCCGCGATGCATGTCATCAGCGGCGACAATCTGGTCGCGTTACACGTCGTCTCGGCGCTGATCTGTGCGCTGCAAGTGGTTGTGGCAGGATTGCTGGCGCGCGAGCTGGGCGGTGGTCGCTTTGCGCAGTTCCTGTCGGCACTGACGACGTCAGTCGTCATCGTCTTCATGGCGACCGGCTCAATCTTCTCGATGGATATTCTCGACGCGCTCTGGTGGTCGCTGCTGGCGCTCGTCTTGATCCGGATTTTGCGCACGGGCAACGACCGTCTCTGGCTTCTCTTCGGCCTGATCGCCGGGCTTGCCCTGACAACCAAGCTGACCGTCCTCTTCTTCGGTTTCGCACTGACGATCGGGCTGGCGCTCAGCCCGAGTCGATCGCACTTTCGTTCCCGCCGGCTCTATCTTGGCGGGCTGATCGCGCTCGCCTTTCTCCTGCCCTACCTGATCTGGAACGCCGTGCATGGCTGGCCGACGATTGAGTTCTGGCAAAACTACGGCGGCGACGGCGGCGGCCCGCTCGGCTTTCTTTCCAGCCAGATCCTCTCGGCCAATCCGCCGACGCTCTTGCTGACCATCGCCGGGCTTATCTACTACCTCAGGCGCCCGGAGGGCCGGCCGTATCGCGCGCTCGGCTGGGCGTTCGTCGTCCTCTATCTGCTCATGACCGTCCTGGACGTCAAGCCATATTACTTCACGCCGATCTATCCGATGATCTTCGCCGGGGGTGCCTGCCTCTTTGAGCAGATCGCGGCAAAACCACGTCGCGCCTGGCTGCGACCGGCACTGACTGTGCTCCTCGGGCTGAGCGGTATCCTGCTGGCGCCGCTCGCCATGCCGATCCTTTCACCGGCGCGGTTCAACGGGACCTATAGCCGTCTTGCCGGAACCGGAAACGGCGCCGCCGGCCAGGACATGTCGAGCGTCTTTCCGCAGTACCTTGGCGATCGCTTCGGCTGGCCCGGACTGGCCACGACGATGCAGCATGCCTATCAACAGCTGTCACTGGACGAGCAGGCACAAACCTGTATCTTCACCCGCAACTACGGCGAGGCGAGCGCGCTCAATTTCTACGCGAAATCATACGGCTTACCGCCCGCCATCAGCGGCCACAACAACTACTTCATTTGGGGACCTGGTTCGTGCTCCGGCGCCATCGTCCTCACGATCGGCCTGAGCCGCGACGACGTCGCCCAGACCTACAACCGCGTCGAGCAGGTTGCGGTCACCAACTGCGGCTACTGCGTGCCCGAAGAGAGCGCCCAGCCGATCTACCTCGGCACAGACCCCAAGTTCAGCTCACTGGATGACGTCTGGCAGCGCGTGAAGCATTTTGACTGACGGGGAACGGCCCTCACCCCCGCCCCAAGTCGCGTGGGCGCCATGAATGTCGCCCGTTCACCCGGAGCCTCTGTTCGGGGGCAACCTCACACTCGCCCCAAGACACCCCTCTCCCGTTCGCGACGGGAGAGGGGCCGGGGGTGAGGGCGTCTACCAAACCTCGTCGACCGGCAGCCCCAGCGCGAGCCGGCCGGCGTGGAGGAGCGTCTTCTCCGGTGTGAGGGGATGGTAGTTGCCGGCGCGGACGTCGCGGTAGGCGCGTTCGAGCGGGGAACGCTTGAAGTAGGAGGCGCCGCCGACCGTGTCCATCGCCAGATTGATGATCTGGCCGGTCTGCTCCAGGACGTGCCGTTTGGCGATGACGAGGGCGTTGATGTTCTCTTCGCTCAATGCATAGTCGTCGCCGAGATCGTTGAGCGCTCCGGCCAGCGCCCACCAGGCTGAGCGCAGCATGGCGTCGATCAGCCCGATCTCGCGTTGCACGATCGGCTCGCCGGTGAGTGGGCGTCCATTCCGCGCGGCGCGTGCCTGCACGACGCGCACCGTTTCGTCGCGCGCTCCGGCCGCGATGCCGTAGTAGACCGCCGCGGTTGTCGGTGCGAAGTGCACCAGCGCGTTCTTCAGCACCCCATCAACCTTGCCCCATGGACGTCGCGCGAGCACCTGGGCATCGGCCACCCGTACATCAGACAGCTGCACATCGTTGCTGCCGGTTCCGCGCATCCCGAGGGCATCCCAGGTATCGAGCACCTGGAACCCCTCGCTCTTGCTCGGGATGGCGGCCAGCAGCACAACCGGGCCGCTTTCCGGATCGTCGTACGTCGCCATCGTCGTCAGGACGTTGGCGACCGGTACCTGGCTGCAGAAGACCTTGCGCGCGTTGATCCGGAAGCCGCCATCCTCACGCACGGCTGTACCGGTCGGATAGATGCCGTCCGAGCCACCGCTGGTCATGATGATCAGCCCCTCGTCGACCACGCGCCGGAGCGTCTTACCGGCCGCTTCGGAGCCATGACGCCAGTTGTAGGCGTTGGTCAGCGTGCTGTAGATATGCATGTTGATCGAAAGCGCTGTGGAGGCGCAATACTTCGCGAGTTCCGCCTGGGCGAAGCAGACCTGGCGCAGCGAGGCGCCGAGGCCGCCCAACTCCTCCGGCACGGCCAGCAGCGTGTAGCGCGCCTGCTGCAGCCGCTCGTAGTTCTCCGTGACAAAGCTGTTGTCGTGGTCGTGTTGCGCCGCGCGTTTGGCGAACTCCGCGCCCAGTTCGGCGGCTAAAGCGACGAAGCGATCGTCGCCCGGGTAGACCGGCCGCGGCCGGTATGTCGTCTCCGCCTCTGTTCTGGTCGTGGTGGTCATTGGGGCTCCTCCTTCGGCGAACGCCGATCATGAATAACGGAGTACGGTGCTTACTTTCACGATAGCCGCAGCCGGTGGGGAAGCTAGTTCAATAAATGGAGTGGGACGATCCGACGTGCTAGACTGCCCATACACGTGTGAGTATCCTGACGAGAGGACGGGCCGCCATGCCGATTTACCGTCAGTTCTGCCCGGTGGCCAAAGCCGCGGAGATCTTTGCCGAACGCTGGACACCGCTCATTCTGCGCGAGTTGCTGATGGGGAGCCATCGCTTCAGCGAGATCGAAGCGGGCGTACCACGCATCTCGAAATCGTTGCTCACCCAGCGCCTCCGCTTTCTGGAACGCGCCGGGCTGGTTGAGCGACGCCCAAGCGCCCATGGCCACGGGGCGGAATATCACCTAACGCAGGCGGGCCAGGAGCTCTACGATGTGGTCGAGCAGCTTGGTATCTGGGGCCAGCGCTGGGCGAACCTCGAGATCGGGCCGGACGACATCGATCCGAACCTGCTGATGTGGGATATGCGGCGGCGCATTCATCGCGAGCAGCTGCCCGACCATCGCGTCGTGGTGCAGTTCGATTTCACCGGCAGCCGCGAAGGGCGCTATTGGCTCATCCTCGAACGGCACGACGTCTCGGTCTGCCTCGATTATCCCGGCTACGATCCCGATCTCTTCGTCACAGCCGATACGCTCTCGTTTCACCAGATCTGGATGGGTCAGCTCAGCTTTGCTCAGGCGCTGCGCCACGACCATCTGCGCATAAACGGGCCGCGTGAACTGGCGCACGCCTTCCCCTCCTGGCTCGCGCTCAACATGTTCGCGCACATCGAGCCGGTGCGTGATTCCCCGGTCAGTTTGGCGAGCCGGTAGCGATCGGGTACCATCCGAGAAGACCCCGACGGCAACAGCCTCGAACTCGTCTGCTACGACCCGGTGGTCGGTGCCTGGCCTTCCTCCACGCGGTGTAGGAAGCCGCGGAGCAGCGCGTTGAATTTGGCCGGCTCTTCCAGGTGGGCGCAGTGGGCGCTCTGTTCGAAGAGGTGCAGTTCGGAGTTCGGGATGCCGCGATGGAGCGTCTCGGCACAGGCGGGCGTGATTTCGTCATAACGCCCGACGGTGATGAGTGTCGGTACGGTGATCTCGCCGAGCCGGTCGGTGCGATCCCAGTCTTTCAGGTTGCCGACGACGGTGAACTCGTTGGGGCCGTTCATCGTCAGATAGACCTGATTCCCCTCCAGGTTTTCGCCGGTGCGTAGGAGCGGTTCGGGCCAGGGGTCGAGGCGACAGACGTGGCGCTGGTAGAACTCGGCCGCCGCACGCACGTACGCCGGGTCGTCGTAGGTCTGCGCTTCGTTGCCGTGGTGCAGCGCCTCGCGCATATCCGGCGGAAGATCATCAATCAGCTTTTGCGCCTCGTGCACGAATTGGCCAGTGCTGGCCGAGGTGCTGGCAAGCGTCAGGCTGACTACGCCATGGGGTTTGCTGAGCATGTACTCGATCGCCAGCCAGCCACCCCAGGATTGCCCGAAGAGATGTATACGTTCGAGCCCGAGCGCGTCGCGCACCTCATCGACTTCGTGGACAAAGCGATCGATCGTCCAGAGCGATCGATCGTCGGGCTTATCGGAGAGGCCGCAGCCAAGCTGATCGTAGAGAATGACGGCGCGCTCATCGAGCAACGCTTCGAGCGATTCGAGGTAGTCATGACCGGCACCCGGACCGCCATGGAGCGTGAGCAGCGGCACGGTGCGTCCCGCCCCGACTACGCGATACCAAACCTTGCCGCCCGTAACCGGAATCCGACCCTCCTGGATGTGCATGGTAACCATTGGCTGCACCGCCCCTTTCGCGCCGGAATAGATGCGATTCAGTGCTGCGGAATACGTCCTCATTGTGGCAGCGCTTCGGTCTGTGGTCAACGATTCAGGCAACAGAAATTTTCCACCTGCTGATGGAGTGATACCTGCCGTACGCACGGAGGAAACGGATCGCGTGACCCGGTCGGGCAGGTCGTCGCCCGGCGCCCGCTCCCG
>CALAGB010000297.1 GCA_937891245.1 uncultured Thermomicrobiales bacterium
CAATCGTCGAGACCGTCTGTCACCTGCGCGACGCCGAGGCAAAAGTGCTCGAGCGACTCAAGCTGATGCTGAACGAGGATAATCCGTTCCTCGCGGCCTACGATCAGGCGGCGGTCGCCGAAGATGCCGGCTATCGCAGCCAATCGCTCGATGAAGCGCTGGCCGCCTTCCTTGCGCTGCGCCAGGAACAGATCGGCATCCTCGAACGGCTCGACGCGAACCAGTGGGCGCGCAGCGGCCAGCACGAAGAGCAGGGGCGCATCACGATTCAGGGACAAACAATGCACATCGCCGCCCACGATGTCGTCCACCTGTCCCAGATCGGCCGGCGGATTCTGGCGAGCTAAGCGGCCGCCCTCACCCCAGCGCGGCTGAAGCCGCATTGGGCGCCATAAATGTCGCCCTCGCCGCCCACCGCGAACGCTGCCGGAATACCCACCGCTACGCTCAAAGACACCCCTCTTGCGCGCGGCCAGGGCGGCGGCTGTCCGCCTACCGCTCCAGCCGCTCCGCCGTGAAGAGCCGCGAGACGACGAGCACGAAGGCGGCGGCGATGACGAGGAGCACCGCCAGGGCGAGGGCCGAGTTGAGATCGGTCTCCATGGCGGTCATGATGGCGAGCGGCATCGTCTGCGTCCGGCCGGTGATATTGCCGGCGAACATCACGGTGGCGCCGAATTCCGAGACCGCCCGCGCCCAGCAGAGGATGCCGCCGGAGATGATGCCGGGGAGCGCCAGCGGCAGCGTGACGTGGCGGAACGTGCTCCATCCGGAGGCGCCGTCGATGGCGGCGGCCTCCTCGACCTCCTGCGGCACCAGCCGGAAGCCGAGCAACGCCCCGCGCACCTAGAACTGCACCGAGACGAACAGCTGCGCCATGACGACGGCCGTGGTGGAGAACGGGATTTCGAGCCCGAGCAGGCGCAGTTCCTGGCCGAGCAGTCCATTCCGGCCGAACGCCATCAGCAACGCCACGCCCGCCACGACCGGAGGCAGGACCAGCGGCAGATCGATCACGATCTCGACCAGGCCGCGCCCGGGGAAATCGCGTCGTGCCATGAGCCAGGCGAGCGGTGTACCCAAGAGAAGCGCCACCACGAGGCTGATCAGGCTCGTGAGCGCGGTCAGTCGCAGCGCATGAACGACCAGCGGCTGGCGTAGCGCCGGCCAGAATTGCGCCGAGCCGCCCGCCTTCCAGACCAGCGCGACAACCGGGATGAGCAGAAAGAGGAGCAGGAGCGCGCCGGCCAGCCAGGGCAATGGCTGCCGTCGTCGCCTGCTCGCCGGGTGCGGCGCCGCGTCCAGAGGCACTGGGCGAGAGTCCAGCAACGAGTCGCGCATCGTTAGGGTGCCGGTGGGGCGATGAAGCCGTACTTCGCCATGATCGATTGTCCGGCGGGCGAAAGAAGATAGTCGATGAACGCCTTGCCGCCAACTGGATTCGAGCCGGATTTGACGACGGCGATCGGATACTGGGCGATGATGTTGAACTGCTCCGGGATGTCGATCGTCTTGATCTTCGACTGATCGGCTGAAGCGGCATCGGTCGCGTAAACGATGCCTGCATCCGCCTCGCCGAGCTGCACCTTGGCCAGCACATCCTTCACGTTCAGTTCGTTCGACGCGAGATTGGCGAGCACCTTCGCCTTGAAATCGCTGCCGTAGGTCGAATCGGCGCTCAGCTTGTCGAGCGATTGGCGGGCATAGTTACCGACCGGCACCTGCTCCTGGGCCAGCACCAGCTTGAGACCCGAGCTGGCGAGGTCCTTCACGCTGTTCACATTGCCCGGATTATTGGCTGGTACCACGATGACAAGCCGGTTCTGCGCAAAGATCGACGGATCGCCCTTCACATCGCCCGCCTGCACGACCGGGCCCATGTTCTGCATATCGGCCGAGGCGAAGAGATCCGACGAAGCGCCCTGGAGAATCTGCGTACGCAACGCCGACGACCCCGCGAAGTTGAGCGTGATATGGGTGCCCGGATTCGCTGCTTCGAGTTCGGTCTTCATGTCAGTGAAGGCTTCGGTCAGTGAGGCCGCCGCGAAGATCGTCAGATCGCCGCTGATCTTCGGGGCGGTCGCGGTATTGGGCGTGGCCGTGACGGTCTCCGTGTTCATACCGGAATCGGCGCTGGTCGAGCTGCCACAGGCGACCAGCACGAACACGAGCACCAGAGCCAGAAGCGCACTGATTATGCGTTTCATGCGGAAAGCTCCGCGACGATCGTTCCGGCCGGCGAACTGTCGTAGCCACCCAGCGCCTCAACCTCATCGCGACACGACCGGCTGCCGGCCACCTCGAGTAGCGCCTGAATCGATGGGGCATCAAGATGTTCGGCCGGCAGCACCAGATCGTAGCGCTCGTCCTGCAACGGGATGAAGTCAAGCCCAAAGGCGCGCGCGGCCGCTTCGATGCCGGGACCAGCGTCGGCCAGTCCGGCGGCGATCGCTTCGGCCACCGCCATGTGCGACCGGAGTTCGCGCCGGTAGCCCTGCACCAGGTCGGTCGAGCCGCCGGCCGCCGCAATACGCGTATCGAGCAACGTGCGGCCACCGGAGCCGGGTTCACGGTTCGCGATCGACACATCGGGCCGCAACAGATCGTCGACCCCGGAGATCCCCTTCGGATTGCCGCGCGCCACGATCAGCCCTTGCTGCCAGCGCGAGAGCGTCACGACGAGCGTCCGTCGCCCGGCCAGCTCGCGCCGCACAAACGGGATGTTCTCTTCACCGGTCGCCGGATCACGCAAGTGGCTGCCGGCCGCGTGCACCTCGCCACGACTCAGGGCGCGCAGCGCCGCCAGGCTCCCCTCCGGCACCCACTGGAGTCTAAATGAGGGATAGCGCCGGGCCAGATGCGCGCCGATCAGCGCCAGCGACGGATCGCAGCCCGCGACGACGGCCGTATTTTCAACCACGCGCGGCTCGACCAGCAATTCGACCGGCGTGCGGCCGTCCGGCTCGTTTGCGTACCGCACAACGCCATCAGCCGTCGTCGAAGGGCCGCTCATACCCGTCAGCGGCCGCGCCATCAACCGCTCGCCCACCCGCGCCAGCCGCACTCGCGCCGGAGCAGCCGGCAGTTCACCGATCAGTTCGGCATCGAGCTGGTTGGATCGATCAGGAAGGCGAAAGAGATCCTCGACGGCGCAGCCAAGCGCCCCCGCCAGCCGCAGAGAGACCAGCGTATTCGGTACGTACTGTCCCGCCTCGATGGCACTGACGGCCTGCCGCGTCAATCCGGCGCGTCCGGCCAGTTCCGCCTGGCTCAGCCCGCTGGCAATCCGCCGCCCGCGAACCTGACTCTCGATCTCCGGTGTCGACACTCGCCTGCCCATGCGGCACCTCCTAGCGAGCGAGTGTACGGAATAGCGGACATGTCGTCAAGGATAGCGGACAGACTCTTCCAACCAGGGATCTTGACCAACGATCTCCTGTTGTCCACTCGTTTCTTCGTGGAGTGGATCATTCCCTGGATGATTCATGAGGTAGAAACTCATGAATCATCTCATCAGAATGCGCTCAATTCCTCAGCCATATGCTCCGCCAGCATCGCCGCCGGCAGGTTGGTGTTGGCGCGCATGATGACCGGGAAGATCGAGGTGTCGCAGACGTAGAGCTCTGCCAGACCGTGAACCTTGCCCGATGCATCGACGACGGCCATGTCGTCAGTCGCCGGACCCATGCGGCAGCTGCAGGCCGGGTGCCAATAGATGCCGACGTTGCGCTCGACGAACTGCTCGATGTTGGCGCGCGT
This sequence comes from uncultured Thermomicrobiales bacterium, assembly GCA_937891245.1. Classification (GTDB taxonomy): domain Bacteria; phylum Chloroflexota; class Chloroflexia; order Thermomicrobiales; family Thermomicrobiaceae; genus CALAGB01. The sequence continues at coordinate 3,760 of CALAGB010000297.1, forward strand.
GTACGGTGAAGCGCCGAGACGAGCATCGGTCTCAAGCTGCTGCGCCAGCGGCGAGGCAGCGAGCATCTCGTGCGCGATCTCGACACCGTCGGCGATGACTGCCAGATCGTAACCGTCCGGGTCACTCAGGAAGCCGTGATCGAGGATCGGTGCCGCCTCGGGATCGGTCGAGGCGAGCTTCACCGTGCCAACTGATTGCGGATTGACCACAGACACGAAGACATTGTACTTCCAGGCGTTCTCATCGGGCAGCCAGCCGCTCACCGAGTAGATATGCAAATCGAACGCCTCGCGACAACGCCGGCTGCGTGTCTTCGAGAGGCACTGTTCGTCCGGCAGCCAGTGATTCGTCTCAAAGGCGCGCATCTCGCGATCGAGTTCGGCGCTGCGCATCGAGAGCTGTACGGCCGAATGATCGGCCAGCGCGCGCCCGACACCCGGCAGCGCATGCACCGTCTCGATGCCGAGCGACGCCAGTTCATCGGCCGGTCCGATACCCGAACGGAGCAGGATCATCGGCGAGCCATAGGCACCGGACGAAAGCACGATCCGCCGCGCGGCAATACGCTGTCGCCGGCCATCGACAATCGCCTGCACCGCGACGGCCCGCCCGCCCTGCACCTCCACCCGATCGATCAGTGCCCGGCCGATGATCGTCAGATTCGGCCGCGAGCGCACCGGATCGAGGTAAGCGAAGGCGGTGTTCCAGCGCGTCCCTCCGAAGATATTGGCGGGCGAGGGCGAGACGCCATCGGTGTCGTTCGGGTCGTTCAAATCAGCGACGCGCGGAATGCCGCTCACCACGACCCCGGCCATGAAACCGGCCTGAAACGGCGTCAGCTCATCGTCGTTCGGCTTGCGCACGCGCAGCGCCGTTTTCGCACGCTCGAAGGCAGGTGCAACCGACGGCCAATCCCAGCCTGTATTCCCCAATTCGGCCCAGTGATCGTAGTCACGGCGATGCCCGAGCAGCGTTACACAGCCGTTGTGCGCCGAGCAGCCGCCGAGCACGCGCGCCCGCTCGAAGGGCGTTTCCACAACATGCGTTGGATGCGCCAGTCCGGCATAGCCCCAACCGTGGGTATCGGGAAACGTGCGTGCATCGCGCAGCTCTTCCGGCCATTCGCCCGCCGCGAACGGCCCGTAGTCCGGCCCCGCTTCCAGCAGCACGACGTTCAGATCGGTATCGCGGGCCACGATCCCGGCCAGCGCCGCGCCGGAGGTCCCGCCCCCGACCACGAGCAGATCGATCTCCCGGGGTACCTGAGCAGATTGCGACACCAGTTCCCTCCCTCGTGATATTTGGTTCTCAGTCATCTGCCGGTAGGATACACGGTTCGGTGTCTCAGCCGGGTGACTAGGGCGAGTTCAGGCGTAACGCCTTAACTCGTTGATGACGCACGAATACTGGTGCCGGTCGAACGGCACGTCAGTCGTGAGAAATCTCGCCCCTCTTTCCATACCGCGCCACGCTGAAAGCCTGTTTCAGCTTTGTATCACGTACAGTCGCTCTGTTGCGCGGCTGCTACTCGCGCGGACTCATAGTTTGAGTGATGACAGAAACGGCGCGTGAATCGTCCGAACGCCATGGCCACGAACGGCGAAGAGGGGAAGCAAGATGGTAGCAACATTCGACATCCAACCAGTGACGCGCGACGAAGTTCGCATCAATTCGTTTCTGGCGGGACTCAAGAATCAGCTCTTCGTGCAGGTAACCTACGAGCCACTGAATCTGGTCGTGACCTCGACCAACGAACGTGACGAGAGCGCCGCGGTGGCGGCTTGGCGCGGTCGTGCTCATCCCGCCGAGCCAGACGGTAACGACCGGCGATACCGCAACGCTGACGGCGATCGCCCAGGACACGACGGGCAAGCGATTGTCCGGTGTAATGGTGTCCTTCTCCGTCGCGGGTGCAAACCCGACGACGATCGACCCAGTCACGTCCGACGCGCTGGGGCGGGCCACCGCCAGCTACCAGGGGACGAAAGCCGGGTCGGACACCGTCAGCGCCATCGGGACCTACAACGTCCAAAAGGTCGCATCGAATAGTGTCATCGTGAACTGGCTGGCCGCGACAGGCAGTACGCTGACGCTCTCACCCGCCAGCACCACGACTGCCGTGGGCTCGACGGCGACCGTCACCGCCACGGTCAAGAATCCCGACGGCTCGCCGGCCTCGGGTACGGTCGTCCGCTTTACGGTGACCGGCACCAATCCGGCAACGGCGAGCCAGACCACGACCGGAGCGGGTCAGGCAAGCTACACCGAGAGCAGCAAACTGGCAGGCACGGACACCATCTTTGCCTACGCCGATCTGGACAACGACGGCATCCAGGACGCGAATGAGCCCGCGGCGACCGCCACGGTCGTCTGGACAGCCGCCAACCTGACGCTCACGACAACCGGCGCCTCAGCGGCTGTTGGGTCGACGCAGACCGTGACCGCGACGGTGATATCAACCACCGGCGACGCACTGGCCGGCGTCAAGGTCTACTTCACCGTAACCGGGTCGAATCCGCGGAGCGGCAGCGACACGACTGACGCCAACGGGCAGGCCCACCTGACGTATACCGGCGGCGCGAGCGGCAAGGATACGATTACGGCCTTCGCTGACCTGAATGCCAACGGCACCCAGAGCAGTGACGAGCCCTCATCCAGCACAACCATCACCTGGTCGGCGTCGACCCTGTCGCTGTCGCCGGTCGATGCCGACTTCGCGCTTGGCACGACACAGACGATCGTCGCCACCGTGAAGGATGCCAGCGGCAAGGCGATGAACGGCGTCATGGTTCGCTACACGATCACCGGGGTCAACCCGATCAGCGGCAGCGCCCAGACGAATGCCGACGGTCAGGCATCAATCAGCGTGACCGGCAAACACGCAGGGGTTGACACACTCACAACCTACGCCGACATCGACAACGACAATGAGCAGCAAACTGGCGAGCCAGGAGCCAGCACGACGATGCACTGGTCGAACGCGACACTTACCCTGGCGCCGCTCAGCGCGACCCAGGCGCTTGGCGTGGCACAGGCGTTCACCGCCACGGTCAAAAATACCAATGGTGATCCGCTTTCCGGAATCAGTGTCCTCTTCACCGTGACCGGGGCCAATCCGACCACCGGGAGCGACACGACCAACGCGAACGGCGAGGCGCACTTCAGTTTCACTGGCATGCATCCCGGTGTCGACCGCGTGATCGCCTTCGCCGATGTCGATCAGGACAAGGTTCAGGACGCCACCGAGCCGGGGGCCCGCACGACGCTCACCTGGTCAAACGCCTCCCTGGGGCTGAGCACACCGGCCGGTTCCCAGAAGCTCGGATCCACCCAGTCCGTCACCGCCACGCTCAAGAACTCGGCGGGGAATGGACTCAGCGGCGTGACCGTGTTCTTCACGGTGACCGGCGCCAACCCCGGCAGCGGCAGCGGCAAGACGGACGCGAACGGCCAGGCCGTCTTCTCCTATACCGGGAACCACGTGGGCACCGATACGATCGCGGCCTACGCGGATCTCGACGCGGATAAGGCCCAGGACGCGAACGATCCGACAGCCAGCGCAACCTTGACCTGGGGCACGACTCCGACGCCGCCCGCGACCCCAAGCGCGTTCCAACCGGCCCAGCCAAAGGCCGGTTGCACCTACTTCGCCATCACCCAGCACAATCTCTGTGCGGGTTTCCAGGCCTACTGGAACCAGTTCGGCGGGCTGCCGGTCTACGGCTACCCGCTGACAGAGGAATTCGTCGAGAACGGCCAGACGGTACAGTACTTCGAGCGCGCACGCTTTGAGTGGCATCCGGGCGCCTGGCCCGCGCGCTACGACGTCGAGTTGGGGCTGCTGGGTAACGAGCTGACCGGAGGAATGCGGAGTAATCCTGCCTTCCAGCCGGCCGCTGCCCAGGCGGGCTGCACCTACTTCGCCGAGACGAAGCACAATCTCTGCGCTCCATTCCAGACCTACTGGAATCAGTTCGGTGGCCTGCCCGTGTATGGCTACCCGATATCGGAACCCTTCCAGCAGAACGGGATGACGGTGCAGTACTTCGAGCGCGCGCGCTTTGAGTGGCATCCGGGCGCCTGGCAGTCCCGCTACGACGTGCTGCTTGGCCGAGTTGGAGCGGAGGTGCTAGCTGAGAAGTACCCCTAATACGAGTTGGACAACCGAATCCGCGAGGGCGGGCGGGCGTTTCCGCCCGCCCTGCCTGTCTGGCCGGGCATCGCTGCGCCGCCTCAGGGGTGTTGCGAACTTGTTATACCTGCTTCCTTATGTAGACACATCCGTAGCTCGACGAAGCGCACCATAACACCGGTTGCCCTGGCTCGGCCCTGCGCCAGGCGACCAGGATGGATTGCTCGCGGTCATCTGTTCGCGATTTTGACGGTCGTCCACCGACGAGCGATGAGACAACTGAGGGAACGTCGTTGAAGGCGAGGGCACGATGGAAGACGAGTATCGATGCCGAAATTGCGCCGCGGTGATACCGCAGGGGGCGGCCTTCTGTCCGGTCTGTGGCGCACCCAACCCAACCTCTCCTCCCGCCGGGGGTAAAACGGTTGACGATCGTCCTTCGTTCGCTGATGTGGAAATGGAGTTGCGCGACCTGCGCCGTCACCAGACTGAACTCGACCAGCGATTACACCGTCTGGAGACGCACATATCGGCCATGCGTAGCATCAGCGTGGCTCCTGTTGCCGAGCGGGCTGTCGCGGAGCCGGCTCCCGTCCCGGTCGCGCCGGTTGACGTCGCGGCAGCACCCAGATGCCGGCGGCACGGACTGTTCGATCTTGGGGCCGCCGAGCCGGTTGCGGTGCCGGAGCCTCTGCCGACGCCTCCTTCACCGGCGACTGCGACGATCCCGGCTGCTGAGCCGGATAAGCATCCCGAACAAGCCGAACCCCAACTCCAGCGTCCAGCTGACAGAGAGTCCTTCGAGGCCATGGTCAGCGAGCGCTTGCTCGCCTGGGTCGGTGGTCTGTCACTGGTTCTCGGCGCGGTTTTCTTCCTGAGTCTGGCCTTCAGCCGCGGCTGGATCGGGCCCTCGGCTCGCGTCGTGATTGGGCTGGCCGGCGGCACGCTCGTGCTCGGTCTGGGCGGCTGGTTCTTCGAACGCCGTGAGGCGCTCCTGGGGCATGTCCTGGTTGCCAGTGGCCTCGGCATCAACAGCATCTCGCTCTTCGCCGCGACGCGCCTTTATGAATTGATCCCGGTTTACCTCGCACTGGCCGGCACCCTGGTGATGGCCGTAGCAGCGGCGGTCATCGCGATCCGGGCAAATACCGAGATCGTCGCAACCTACGGGCTCATCGCCGCACTGGCTGCTCCGCCGGTGCTCGGCGCCATGCCAAATGGCACGACCGTCGCCTACGTGTCGGTCATCCTCATTGGCACAACGCTCATCGCCCTCTACCGCGCCTGGCGCTTACTGCCGCCGGTCGCCTTCATCCTGGCGGTTCCGCAAATCAGTGACTGGGTGATAAACACGCATGCGCTTATCAGCCCGCTCATCGCCCTCGCCGGTTTCTGGGCCGTGAACGCGGTGGCGTCCGGCGGTGAAGAATTTCGGATCCGGCGCAATGTGCTCAGTCCGATCTCCGCGATCCTCCTGCTGGCGAACGCCGCCTTCCTGATCTCGGCCGGTTTCGCCGTCCTCGACGGCAGTCGCGAAGGCTGGCGCGGCACCTTCCTGCTCGTAACGGCGCTCGCACACTTCGCTCTGGGGGGCTACTTCCTTCGTGCCGAAGGTGAACGCCATCCGTTCGGTCTACTGGCGACCGGCACTGGGTTGGCTGCCTTGACCATGGCCGTGCCGGTTCAGTTTGGCGGTCCCTGGGTGCCGCTGGCCTGGGCTGCTGAAGCGACCGCGCTCGCCTGGATCTACGCCGAGCGGCGCAACGGCTTCAGTGGAGGTGCCGCGATCGTGCTCGGCGCGCTGGCTATCGGCCACATCGTGACCATTGAGTATCCGTTGACCGACATCTCGCATGGACAACCGAGTCACTCCCCGTTCATTAACGGTGCGGGCGGCACCGTTGCCTTCTTGCTCGCCGCCCTGCTGGTGGCCGCCTGGTTCCTCCGGAGCCGCGATATTCGCGGTGCGCTTGCGGCGACTGGCCTGTTACTGGTCAGCTACGCGCTACCATTTGAGCTCTCCAGTCTCTGGCTCCTCGGTGCCTGGTCGGGCCTCTTCGTGCTGTCGGTCGTGTTCGCGCGCAGGGTGGTACCACTCCTCCCCTATTACGCCGAGCCGATCGAACCGGCTGCGCCGGTCACCGGATCGGCGG
>CALAGB010000298.1 GCA_937891245.1 uncultured Thermomicrobiales bacterium
AAAAAGGAATGTCAAGACGATCGCGTTCAGACGCGCGATTGTCACCAGCCCTGAGATTGGTCGAGCGAATACGCGGTGAGCGGCTACCGGTATTCCTTGCATCGGGATCCCCTTATGCGTCGATAGCGCTGCCCAGCATGAATTCCCGCAACTGGCTGCCGATCGCCGTCAATGAGAATTGAGACTCCGCCCGGCATCGGGCGCGCCTGCCGAGTTCGTGAGCCAAATCCGGATCGTCCAGCAAGCGGCCGAGCGCCTGCGCGAGCGCGGCCGCGTCCTCTTGCGGAACGATGACGCCCCCGGAGGCTTCGCCACCCGCCAAGATGTCCCGTATTCCGTCGACATCGGTCGCGACGATGGGTAGTCCACAGGCCATCGCCTCGATCGGGGCGACCGGAAAGCCCTCGTAGCGCGACGAGAAGGCGTATACGTCGGCAGCCGAGAGGTACAGTCGCAGTTTTTCGGGCTCATGCACGAACTGATCGATCCAGTGGATCCCTGGCATCTGCAGCCGATCCAGGCGAGATCGCAGCTCCGCTGCGTCATCGCCTGAGCCGATGAGCAAGAGCCTGAGATCTTGCCCTGCGTGCTCGCGGCAGACTTGCTCCCAGGCGCTCAGCAGCGTATCGAGGCCTTTTTTGTGGAGCGAGATTCGGCCATGCCAGGCGATCACCGACGCTTGAGACGGAATGTCGAGCACGGCTCGCGCCACACAGCGGTCGACGGGATGCCAGGTCTCGACGTCGACCGGATTGAAGATGTATGCCAGACGTCTCCTCGGCACGCGATAACGGGTGCGTACCCGTCTGATCTCGGCCTGCGAGCCAACGATGAGTCCCGCGCAGGCGCGCATGGCGAGCGGCCGAGTGAGGCTCTCGGTGCGGCACGTGCGGTAGTTGCCCCCCTGGAAGCTCGCGAATACCGGGATCCGCATCAGCTTGCCCAAGAGGACGCAGATGTCAAAGCGCGGGTATTCGTACTCCTGACACAGGACCGCGTCACAGCGGAAATGCCGGAGTTCGTGCGCAAGTAGGCGCGGGGGCGTGTGCAGGTAGAAAGCCATTTCCTTGATGAGCCAGTAGAGCGGCAGCAGCAAGCGACGCCCGCCGTGTATTTCACCGAATACCTGCCTGACACACTGTCCGTAGGGATAGATCATCAAGCGCCGGAGCGCGCGGTATGTGCTAGGCACCGGCAAGAGAGAAATGGTCGCGCCCGTTGGTTGATGAGTGAAATGAGATGGCGCGGCGACCTGCGTCGATGGGCAGATCACCACCGTTTTCACTCCGGCTTGTCGTAGTGCGTCGATATAGCCGAACATCCAACTTCCCCGGAACTCATCGCAAAATGCTTCGAGCGAAAGCCCAGTCGGGTCAAGAAAGTCTTCGATGACGTTGCCCCACGGCAGCAGAGCGATCGTCGCTGTTTGGTCCGAGACTGGACCGTCGTCTTGTTGATCGGCGGCTCTCGTCATCTCGATCCCGTATCGTTTCGACTCAAATTCCATCAGGAGCAGCGATCGCGTCAGTCAACTGGCAGCAGTTCAAATTCGCATGGCACGACGGCGTTGGGGTGCAGCGCGTTGCCGCCTTTCGCGACGTTGACGATCTCGAATTCCAGGGCAGACTCCACGTAATCGAATGGACGGTCAGTAAAGTGAACGCGAATCGGGTCGGCGAGCCAGAGACCGAGCCGATAGATGCCCGGGTTGAGATTTACTTCTTGAATCCGGAGCTTCACCAGATTGGCACCTTGCTTGAGGTCGACGTTGAGGTGGCGCAGCACGGTATCCGCGTTGATCAGCTTGGTGCCGGACTGATCGGTGATCGTTACCGCGAGGCTTCCGATGGAGCGCGCCGCATCCGATTCGACCGCCAGCTCGAGTTCGAGCGGCCCTGAGGGGTACGGTTGGAAACCAATTGAGTTCCGATCACTGCGATACCGTACCGCGACGAAGCGCGCCTCGCCGGTCCCGGATCGTCCGGTATGCGCGGAAACGTCGATCCAATCGTCAGGCCGGGCTTTCTCGCGGGACATGGAAAGGTAGTGCGCGATCGTTGATCTGCAGTCACCGGCGTCGGCGATGCGTCCCTGATCGAGGAGAAGACAGCGCGAGCAAAGGTGCTGAATGGCGTCCATGTTATGACTCACGAACAGGATCGTCCGGCCATCGCTTTCGGCGATGCCGCGCATCTTGCCCAGGCATTTCTCCTGAAATTCGGCGTCTCCGACGGCGAGAACCTCATCGACGATCAAGATCTCCGGTTCGAGATGGGCGGCGATCGAGAAGGCGAGGCGCATATACATGCCGCTTGAATAGCGTTTGACCGGCGTATCCAGAAACGGCCCGATGCCGGCGAAATCGACGATGACATCGAACTTGCGCTGAACCTCGTTGCGCTTCATGCCAAGGATCGCCGCGTTCAGGTAAATGTTCTCGCGTCCGCTCAGTTCCGGATGAAATCCGGTTCCAACCTCCAGGAGCGAGCCGACACGGCCGCTAACGTCGGCCCAACCCGTGCTCGGCCGGGTGACACGGGAGAGGATCTTGAGCAACGTGCTCTTACCGGCTCCGTTGCGCCCGATGATGCCGAGGACTTCCCCCCGCTTGACCTCGAATGAGACCTCCTGCAGTGCCCAGAACTCTTTCGCTCCCTGACGAGCGCCGCGTCGCAGCAGTGCGTGAACCGGTGCTCGCACCGCTCCGGCGACGGTATCCCGCAGCGTGTCGTAGGCGGCGCTCGGCCCGCTGATTCGGTAGCGCTTGCCAAGGTTTTCAGCCCGGATGGCGACGTCGTTCATGGGCCTACACAACATCCGCGAACTCGTGTTCCACACGGTGGAAATAGACGAGCCCGGTGGCGAGCAACACGATGACGGTGAATAGCGATACGACGATCAGCTGGCTCGGCGCCTTTCCCTGCCCCAGCAGTGCCCAGCGGAAGCCCTCGATGACGCCGGCCATCGGGTTGAGGCCGTAGAGCCAGCGCCACTCTTGCGGGACGATACTGGTCGAATAGACGACAGGTGTCACAAAAAGCCAGAACTGAGTCAGAAAAGGGATGGCGTACGCGATATCTCGGTACTTCACATTCAGCGCAGAGAGCCAGAAGCCGACGCCAAAGGCCGTCAGAATCGCGAGCAGAATAAAGAACGGGAGCGCAAGAAGCGCGACGCCCGGAACGATGCCGTAGAACAGCATCATCCCCAGCAAGATGACAAAAGCGATCGCGAAATCAACGAGCGCCGCCAGCACCGCGGCCAGCGGGACGATGATTCGAGGGAAATACACCCTTGAGATGAGGTTGGCACTCAGGACGAGGCTGGTGCCCGCTCGACTGATGGCGGTCGAAAAGAACGTCCAGGGGAGGAGCGCAGTGTACGAAAAAACCGGATAGGGAACGGCGCCGGACGAGACGTTCATCAGACTGCCGAAGATGATGGAGAAGACGACCATCGTCAGAAACGGCTGTAGGATTGCCCAGGCCGCTCCGATGACCGTCTGCTTGTAGCGCACCTTGATATCACGCCAGGTCAAGAAGTAGAGAAGTTCGGAGTAGCGCCAGATCTCGCGGAGATCGAGCGCGGTCCATCCGGCCGCCGGCTCGATCACGAACCGGTGCTGATCGGCAGTGCCCTTATGCCCGGGCACTGAGGCCGTATCGATCAGAGCCAGATCCGATCCCCTTTTCATCGATTCGCTATCTGTTGGTCTCGCTCCACCAGCGGTACATACCATTGGATGGTTTCGCGAAGACCCTGATCGAACGGCGTGCTGGCACGGAATCCAAACCAGGCGGCGGCCCGCTCGGTGTCGAGACGACGGCGAGGCTGTCCATCCGGCTTACTGGCATCGAAGATGATTCGCCCCTCGAACCCGGTGATCTGGGCGATCAGTTCGGCAAGTTGACCGATACTGATCTCCATGCCGGACCCGAGGTTGACCGGTTCGTCGCCGTCGTAGTGCTGGGCCGCCAGCACGATCCCCTCCGCGGCATCCTGGACATAGAGGAACTCGCGAGTCGCCCGCCCAGTTCCCCAAACCTCGACTTCGCTCAGCCCCGCGCGCTTGGCCTCGACAAATTTCTTGATCAGCGCGGGGATGACGTGTGAGTTGGCCGGATCGAAGTTGTCCCCCGG
>CALAGB010000299.1 GCA_937891245.1 uncultured Thermomicrobiales bacterium
CCACCGCCACGCGCATCTCTTCGCGCGAGTAGCTGGCGAAACTCAGCCCGCCGCCGCGCGTCGAACTGACACCGCCGGTGATGAAGAGCTTCAGGAATTCGGCGCCGCCGTGGAGATTCTCGCGGGCACCCTTACGTATCTCATCGACGCCGTCGAAGGCCGAGATCGCGCGACCATGGCCGTTGCTCTGGGTGATGGCACGGGTGCAGATATTCAGGCGAGGGCTGGCGATCGTGCCGCGCTCGACCTCCGCCTTAAACGCGACATCGAGCCAGTTCTCTTCCGCCATGATACGCGCCGTCGTAACGCCGGAGCGCAGCACACGGCGCATGTTGCCGACGCCGCGCATCGTCTGCTGCTCGATCGGCTGCATCAACTGGCCGATCTGGTTGCCGTCGCCCGGCACGATGGTGATGTGCGTGTGGGCGTCGATCAGTCCCGGCATGACGAATTCGTTCGATAGGTCAACGACCTCGGCATCGTCCGGTGAAGTGACCGAACCGGCTGGTCCGACCGCGGCGATCCGATCGCCATCGACCAGCACCGCGCCATCCCGCAGCGGCGCGTCGCCACTCCCATCCCAGAGCCAACCCGCCTTGATAAGCGTTGTCATCGGGTTATTCCCTCTCCCTATTTCTCGAAGCAAAACCGAACCATCCCTGGTAGGGGCGGCCCCCCGTGGCCGCCCTCCCCCGTGGCCGCCCTCGTTCCCCGACGTCGCCGGCCATCGAAGGTGCCGCCGTTCGACATTCGATGGCCTTCGGGTGAACGCCGTTGGTAGGCGGCGCGGGCGACCACGGGGGGCCGCCCCTACCGGAGGATCACCCAACACTCCATCGACGTTATGCCGCGACCTCGCTCTTCTCCGCTTCGTCCTTGCCGCCGTAGAGGAAGCAGCGCACGGTGCGGCCCTGCCCGAGATCGAGCGGCGGGGGAACCTTGCGCTTGCAGATGTCCATGGCATAGGGACAGCGCGGATGGAACGGGCAGCCGCTTGGCAGATTGATCGCGCTCGGCACGCCGCCTTCGATCGGGATCGTTGTCTTCTTGCGCTCCGGCTCCGGAATCGGAATCGTCGAGATGAGCGCCTTCGTATACGGGTGCTGCGGCTCGTTGATGACGCCGGCCGTCGGTCCCAGCTCGACGATCTGTCCGAGATACATGATCGCCGTCGTCTCGCAGAGATACTGGATGAGCGAGAGATCGTGCGAGATGTAGACGGTCGTCAGGTTCCGCTGCGCCGCCTGCTCCTTCATCGTGTTGAGAATGCCGGCCCGCACCGAGACGTCGAGCATCGAGACCGGCTCATCGGCCGCCAGGAACTCCGGTTCGAGCACCAGCGAACGCGCCAGCACGACGCGCTGCAACTGCCCACCCGAGAGCTGATGCGGGAACTTCTGGAAGAACGACTCGGCCGGTTGCAAGTTAACGTCGTTGAGCGCCTGCCAGACGCGCCGCGTCCGCTCGTCGGCACTCTTTACACCATGGATGAGCAGCGGTTCGGCCAGCGAGCGGAAGATGGTGAAGCGCGGGCTGAACGACTCATACGGATTCTGGAACATCAGCTGCGCACGACGCCGGAACGCTTTCAGTTCCGCCCCTTTCAGCGTCACGATGTCCTGGCCATCGAAGATGATTTGACCGCTGGTCGGTTCAAAGAGGCGCAGCAGCATCTTGGCGGTCGTGCTTTTGCCGCAGCCGCTCTCGCCGGCCAGGCCGATACTGCCGCCGCGCGGCACGCTGAACGAGACACCGTTGACGGCGTGTACCGCTTCCGATTCGCCGGCCAAGTTGGCGAGCATGCCGCGCTTCAGCGGGAAGTGCTTGACCAGATCGCGCACTTCAAGCAGCGGCTCGTGGCCGTTTGACACTACGCGACCGACTGCCACGTCTCCGCCTCCTTCGCCTGATCTCGAAGCTGTTCGACCTCCTGCCAGCGATGGCAGGCTGCGTGATGCCCCGGTTCGACCTCGATCAAGGGCGGCTCCTCGACGAAGCAGCGCTCGATCGCGAACGGGCAGCGGGTATTGAAGCGACAGCCCTTCGGCGGCTCGACCAGATCGGGCGGGTAGCCCTCAATCGAGATGAGGGTCTCCTTCGGCCGCGCCAGGTTCGGGAAGGCGTTTTGCAGTCCGAGCGCATACGGGTGGAAGGGCATCGCGAAGAAGCGCCGCACCGGCGCACGCTCCATGATCTTGCCAGCATACATGACGGCAATCTCGTCGCACGTCTCAGCCACGACCGAGATGTCATGGGTAATCATGATCACCGAAATGCCGAGTCGCTCCTGGAGATCGCGGAACGTCTCCAGCACCTGATGCTGCACGATGACATCGAGCGCCGTCACCGGCTCATCGGCAATGACCAGGTCAGGGTTGAGCGCCAGCGCCATGGCGATGACGGCGCGCTGGCGCATACCGCCGGAGAACTCGTGCGGGTAGTTATCGAGCCGGTCACGCGCCAGACCGACCAGATTGAAGAGTTCCGCCGAGCGGGCGCGCGCCTCGGCTTTGTTCATGCCGCCGCGCAGCGTTAGCACTTCATTCAACTGATCGCCGACCCGGTAGACCGGATCGAGCGTATCCATCGAAGATTGCGGCACCATGCTGATCTCGCGCCAGCGCAGGGCACGCATATCGCGCTCGCTCAGCTTGACCAGATCGCGCTCCTTGAAGCGGATCTCGCCGCCGCCGACACGACCGTTGCGCGGCAGCACCCGCAGCAGGGCGCGACCGGTCGTCGTTTTGCCGCAGCCGCTTTCGCCGATCAGACCGAGATGCTGGCCCTTCTCGACCGTAAAGCTGATGCCGTCAACGGCGTGCATCGTTCCGCGGCGGGTGGAATATTCGACACGCAAGTCACGAACATCGAGTAGTGGTTGTGGCACACTCACCGTCCCCGCAGACGTGGGAAAAGGAGTTCCTCGTAGCCACGTCCGATAAAGAAGCCTGCCATCACCGCCAGCATGATGCAGATGCCGGGCGGGATGAACCAGAAGTACGCACCGCGCGCCAGCGCCTGGCTGACATAGGCATCCTGCAACATGAAGCCCCAGCTCACGACTTTGGGATCACCGAAGCCGAGGAAGCTCACCGACGCCTCGGTTAGGATCGCCCAGCCGATGGCGAGCGTGCCGTAGAGCATCGAGAGCGGCAAGATATTCGGCGCGATGTAGAGAAACATGATGCGCCAGGAACCGGCGCCCGAAATCCGGGCCGCCTGTACAAACGTGCGACTGCGCAACGTCAACACCTGACTGCGTATGACCCGTGCGGTGTCGCGCCAAAGAAGCAACGCCATCGCCAGCACCACGTTCCAGATACTCGGCCCGAGAAAGGCGACGAGCACGATCACGAACGGGATGAACGGGATACCGAAGGCAATGTCGGTCAGGCGCATCAGCAGCGTATCGACGATGCCACCGAAGTACCCGGCGATCAGTCCGATCACCGTGCCGATCAGGGCGACGAAGAAGGCCGCCGAAAAGCCGACCAGCAGCGCCGGACGGGCACCGTAGACGAGTTGCGAAAAGATGTCGCGCGCCACGTTCGTCGTGCCGAGCAGGAAGGTGCCGTTCGGCTCCTGGTTCGTCAGCCAGGCACCATTCTGCGTGAGCACGGCGTGGGGATCGTACGGCGCGATGACCGGCGCCAGGATCGCGACGATGATGATTAGCAGGTAGATGATGACCCCGGCCAGGGCGAAGCGATCGCGGCGCAAGATATCGACGCTCGAGCGGGCGAGCCGCCCAAGGGCAGAGCCGCCCTGCGTTTCGGGAATGGCGGGGATAAGCTCGCTTCCACTCGTTACACGGGCCATTAGCCGACCTCCTTCCGGCTGCTGGACACCCGTGGATCGAGGAAGGAGTAGAGGATGTCGGAAACAAAATTCATGAAGACGATGACGATGGCGATCAGGAAGAAGGCGCCCTGTGCCAGCGGATAATCCTTCGCCTGCACCGCCTTGACGAGCATGCGCCCAATGCCCGGCCAGCTAAAGACCATCTCAATCACGACATTGCCGCTCACGGCGTAGCCGACGCCCAGTGCCAGCGCCGTCACCACCGGCAACATAGCGTTGCGCGCGGCGTGATTGAGCATGATGCGCCACTCAGGAAGCCCCTTCATGCGCGACATGACGACGAAATCCTCGTCGAGCACTTCGAGCATGTTGCTGCGCATCAGGAGTAACGGCAGCCCCTGCAGGTAGATCGCCATGGTGAGTGCCGGTAAGAAGAGGTGTTTCCAGAAGTCCGGCGCGATCAGCTGGCGCCAGTAACTGTCGTAGATTGTGCCTGGACTGCTCACGCCCGACGACGGGAACCAGCCGAGCTTGAACGAAAATAAGGTGAGCACCAGCATGCCAACAAAAAAGTCGGGCGCGGCGCGAGTCATGAGCGCGCCGACAATGCCGACACCCTCCACCGCCGTGCCGCGTCGCCAGGCGAGGATCGAGCCGCCGACGATGCCGATGGCGTAGGCGAAGATGAGCGAGACGAGCGTCAGAACGATCGTGTTCGGAAAGACATCCATCAGCAGCGAGAGTACCGGCTGCTTCTGAAAGAACGACGTCCCGAGATCACCGGTCGCCAGATTCTTGATGTAGAGAACATATTGAACGTAGAGCGGCTTATCCAACCCAAACTGATGGGTGATCGCCTGCTGCTGCTCTTCGGTAAAAGTCGGGTCGATGAAGGCAACCAGCGGATTACCCGGCATCAGACGAAAGATAAGAAAAAGGATCGTAACGATGACCCAGAGCACCCCAATCATCTGAGCAAAGCGCCCCAGAACATAGATGAGCTTCGCTCTTAGCATGCTTCCCCCGCAACCCTACACTGTGACGTCGAAGCCGCGTATTCCGGTAGGGGCAGCCCCCCCGTGGCTGCCCTGGTGGCCTTCGGGCGGACGTTGTCGGTCGGCAACGAGGGCGACCACGGGGGGATCGCCCCTACCGGTTTGGGTAATTCGCTTCTAGGTTTCCGGCTTCAGTGTCTCCTTCTGGCCCTTGGGATAGAGCAGGTGACCTTCGGCATCCCACTCGTAACCGGCATCGGCCAGGATCTGCTTGGCGCCGGGGATATCGCTCTTCGAGTAATCTTTCAAGTTCGGGTCGTGCCAGAACTCCAGTGCCTTCGAGACGTGCGAATCGGCGAGCTCGGCGAAGCCCTTGAAGATGTTCGTCTGAACCTGTGTCTGATCAGCAGCCGTCGCCAGCGCCAGGCGGAAGGCACGGTCGCCCATCGGCGCGCGGCGCTCGTTCGGCGCATTGAAGCGGAAGCCGACGACCGTCGTCGACACCATCTTCATATCCTTGTTGCCCGAAAGCTGCTGCTCCAGTAACTGCTGGTCGCCGGTGTAGTCGGAGAGGAAGTTCAACTCACCGCTCTGCAGGCCACCGACCGCCGCCGCCACGTTCGGGACGTCGCGCAGAATCCACCGCCCCATCTTCGGCGCGTGGAAGTGATCGGGGTTGGCTTCCAGAACAATCTCTTCCGAACGCTTCCAGTTGACGAACTTGAACGGACCGGAGCCGAGCGGCTTGTCTTCCTGATATTTCTCGGCGTTGGTTCCCTTCGCTTGCAGATCCTTCAGGACCGGCTCCCAGACATGCTTCGGGATGAGGTTCAGCTTGGAGAGGCCGGAGGTCTCGAAGGCGGCGTTCGGCGCCTTGAGGGTAAACTGCACCCGGCTGTCATCGAGCGCCTTCACCTCGGCAATGCCGGAGACGAACGGTTTGTACATCGGCGACATGTCGCCCTGCGGCGCGGTGAAGCTGAAGACGACATCATCGACCGTCACCGGCTGGCCGTCGTGCCACTTCATCCCCTGCTTCAGCGTGCAGACGACGACCGTATCGCTCGACCATTCGACCTTCTCGGCGGCCCACGGCTTCGGCAGGCCATCCTTGTCGATGCGCATCAGGCGATCCCAGATCAGCTCGGTGATCCAGGAGTCGGTGCCGCCCGAGATATAGAGCGGGTTGATGGCCGTCACCGGGCTGAGCGTATTGAGGATCATATCCTTCTGGTTCCCCTTGGGAACCGCATCGAAGAACGTCCACGAGTTCTTGATGCCCAGCCCGCGGGCATCGACCACCGTGCTCTCGTCCCAGACGGCGCTGTTGAACGCGTAGCTCGCCTTAGGATAGACGGTGAAGAGGAACGGCTGGTCGTTGTTGATAATCTCCTGCGCCTTGTAGACGAGTGCTTTGCGCTTATCGCGGTCCATCTCGGCGCGCTGAGCAACAGCCACATCGTCGTAATCCTGGTTGATGTAGCCGACGAAGTTGTAGCCCTTCTCGGCCGTGCTGGAATGAAAGAGGTTGTAGAGAAATTCGTCCGGGTCGAGCCGTTCCGGGCGGCCAACCATCTGCCAGGCGGTGATATCCCACTTGTCGCGGTTGTACCAAACGACGTCGCTCATCTGCTCCCAGGGGATCACCTTCATCTCGACATCGATGCCGAGCTGCTTCCAGAGGTTGACCATGAGATTGCTCGTCTCATACTCCTGGGGCACGTTCGCCTGTGGCTCAGTCAGCGCGATCAGCTTGCGGATGCGCCGCTCAGCGACATCCGGTCCGGTCGCGACGTTGCCGACATTGGCGGCTGGTGAAGCGCCTGCTGCCGGTGTGCCGGTGCTACCGGTGCTACTCGTCGTCGTCGAAGCCAAGCCCGACGATCCGGATGCCGCGGTGCTGGCCGACGACGTCGGCAGCTGTTCTTCAACAGCATCCGAGCCACCACCGCAGGCCGCGAGCAGGCTTGAAAACGCCCCGGTCGCCACCACGACGGTGCCTGCACGACGTAGGAACTGACGCCGGGACTGTGGCCCGGCCAGATAAGTCGCAAGCCCCCGGCTCGCGTCGCCCAATTGTTTATCGGACACGTCATCGTCCCCCTTGTTCATATGCTGCGCTTGACTCACCAGAACGTGACACCCTTGGTGTCCCACAGCTACTCCGGCTCAACGCCCGCGAGTTGTGACGATCCTTGCGCGCTCCCCTCCTTTGCGTAGCGATCCAGCGCCGGTGCCTCGACCGGCCCACGGGGTACGACTGAGAAACCAAGCAGCGTACCGATGCGCACGCGTGTCTCCCGGAGCAGATCGAGCGCTCGTTCGCGCTGATCGACCGTGAAGCGATGTAACGGGCCGGCGACGCTGAGTGCCGTATTGACGTTTCCCCCCAACCCAGCGATCGGTACGGCGATTGAATAGCCCGACGGATCGAGATCCTCGTCGCTTTCGGCGTATCCCTGTTGGCGGATACGCGCCAGCTGCTCTTCAAGCGCGTCACGAGTCACGACGGTGCAGTCGGTATAGGCCGGCAAGCCATGCTCGGCAATCGTCGCGTCGATGAACGACGTATTCTGATAGGCTAGGATCGCCTTGGGACAAGCTCCGGCGTGCATCAGAAAGCGCCGGCCGACCTGCGCCGACAGGCTGATCGCCGCGCGGCTTTCGCGCCGTGCCACACAGACAGCTTGCAACCCATCGCGCATGAACAGATGCACCGTCTCACCCGTCTCGTCGCGCAGCCAATCCATCTCCGATTGCACGACCTGCAGCAGATCGTTCTGACTGATGAGGCGCTGGCCAATTTCGAAGAACTTGCTCCCCAGCCGGTACGTCTTATTCTCGGTCTGCCGGACGTAATCGTGCGCCTTCAACGTCGACAGAATACGAAAGACCTGATTCTTACTCATCGAGAGTCGAGTCGAAAGTTCGGTAACGCCAAGTTCTTCCGCGTCACGGGCCAACTCATCGATAAGGGCGAGCGCTCTGTCGAGCGAACCGATCGTCTGGCTCACATCTATCCTCTGTATGTAGATCGCCTATGCACGGTGGGGATGCTGCCTATAAATTAGCACGCTGTTCTATTTCTGTCAATGCCTGCATGCAACGAGATGCGGAGAGATGTCAGATGTCATGGTGAGCCAACGTCTGAACGTCATCCGGCCGGCGCTCGTCCGGAGAGATCGTGCCGTTGCCGATGAACGTCGCCTCCGAGTCATGGCGAAGAATGACCGGGGTGGCGGAGGCCAAAGAGCAGAATGCCCGATGGCTGCGTCGTATGGTAGCGTCCACTTGGGAGGTGAATGGTGGAGCAATCTTGGCTGATTCGTGACGCGCGAATCGCGGATGCCGGACGGTTACGCGAACTCGGTGTCGCCGGTTGGGAGACGACGTATGCGGGTTTCCTGCGGCCGGAGAATCGCCGCGCGTACCTGGCTGGCCCGTTCTGGTCGGTCGAGCGGCTGCGTGCGCTCATCGCGGCACACGATTGCAGCACGCTCGTCGCCGAGACCAACGATCACGTCGCCGGCTTGCTCACCCTCGAACCGCATCCCAGTGGCGCGATCGAGTTAACACGTTTTTATGTCGATCCAGACGAACGTGGCCGTGGCCTCGGGGCGGCGCTTTGGCGACACGCACTCGCCGGTCGAGACGCCGGCGATACGCCTACCATCCTCGTCAACGTGTTCGGTGACAATCACGATGGGCGTCGCTTCTATGAGCGCCTCGGCTTCACTCTCTGCGAAGAAACAACCACCACCGTCGGTGATCAGACGGTCTACGACGTCTGGTACCGGCTGGTCATCGATGCCTAGTACCCTGCCCGCTTGTCCACCACGTTGAGCATCGGCTCGTCGTTGATATAGCGCCGGATATTCTCGACCAACAACTCGATGCCGCGTTCCCAGTAGAACGGTCCGCCGCCCGAGGTATGTGCCGTGACGAGTACGCTCTCCATATCCCAGAGGGGCGAATCGGACGGCAGTGGCTCGGGGTCGGTTACGTCGAGCCCAGCGCCGGCGATCTCGCCATTGCGCAACGCTGCAATGAGCGCATCGGATTGAATGATTGGACCGCGCCCGATGTTGTAGACGAACGCGGTCGGCTTCATGAGACGAAACTCGGTCGTACCGAAGAGTCCGCGCGTTTCGTCGGTAAGCGGCAGGGTGATGGCAACATGATCCGCCTCGGCGATCAGCTCGTGCAGCGCCTCCGGCGGAGCGAGGCGATCGACGCCGGGGAGCGAATCACCAACGTGCCGCCGCGTGCCGCTCACCTGCATGCCGAGCGCCTTGGCGCGCCAGGCGAGCGCCTGGCCGATATCGCCGAGCCCGATGACGGCCAGCTTCTGACGGCCAAGTTCATAGACGGGGAATGCGCGCCGCTGCGTCCATTCATGGCGCATCTGCGCCCGCATCAAGAACGGAAGTCCGCGCGCGAACGCGAGCATCATTCCGACCAGGTACTCGGCCATGTGCGGCGCGTGGACGCCGCTGTTATTCGTCAAGAGCAGGTCGCTCTCAACCAGCTCCGGGAAGAGATAGCGATCGACCCCGGCGCCGGTCGTGTAGAGCCAGCGCAGATCGGGCGACTGGCGAAACATCTCCGGCGTAAGCCGTCCGAGCAACATTTGCGCGCCCGGCAAAATCTCCGGGAGACGATCTTGATCAGTGCAAACGACAACGTCGATCTGCGGATACGTCGTCCGCAGGCGTTCGAGGTAAGACGGATCAAGATCGATGGTCAGAACGATCTTGTTCAGTTCAGCCATGGCGTGCTCCTCATCCGGCTGGTGGGTATGTTTCGCATCTCAGCGGGTCGCGCAACCCCGACGGGGCAGTTTAGCAGAGGAGACGGCCATGTGGGGACACAATTACGCCGCGTGGTGAATGGATCGGTGATCGGTCGTCGGTTGCTGAAGGGTGACGACGTACCGGTGAGTAGGGACGCACTCACCCCCAGCAGGAGATCATGGATGGACGCTTCGAACGATTTCCGTCCGGCCGCTAGCCCGCCATGAAGACGTCACGACCCGGGGCACGCCAGAGGGCGACAAGCGAAGCGACCACCGCCAGCGCCATGACGATCACAACGCGCAGGAAGGTGACATAGGCGTAGCTCGTCAAGACGCCACCGTCGAGCGCGAAGGACGACGGCGCCGCCGAATGCAGTCCGACACCCCAGACGACGACCCCGGCCAGGCTCAAGCCCATCGCCGCCGTGGCGATAATCGACGCCCAGCGCGCCAGACCGAGCACAACATCGTTCAGATCGGTGCGGGCAACCGCCAGTGACACGGCTGCGGCGCTGGCGATCGCCGCGAGCACGAAGAAGCCGATGAGTCCGCGTATCGACGCCGAGTCGATCGTGCTGCTCGAGCGCAGATCGACGGCCCCCCAGGCGACGAGGGCAACGAAGAGGAGCGGCGGCACAACGAGCATCGCCAGCAGATCACGCCGGCTAGCGGCCAGCGCCTGCCGCGCGATAATCGCCGCGATCGGCAACCCACCGGCGACTACCGCCAGCAGCGCGACGACGGCCCCGACGATGACGGCATAGTAGCCAATGCCGATGGCGGCATGTGCCTGCATCAGCCCCGCTTTGTCGGCATCCTCGGTCAGCTTCTGGAAGCCGATACCGGCGACAACAAAGGCGATGAAGGCGCAAAAGATGGCGATCTCGGCCCGCCGCAGACGCCGTCCAGCCGCGCCGACCGCACCCGAAAAGCGCGGATCGAGATGGGCGTCGAAGGCCCCACGCACGAGATCGAACCAGGTCGCATAAGAGACGCGATGCTGCTCCAGCACGTCCGTTACCTCATCCTCGTAGCGCGCACGCCAGGCGGGCGGGTAATAACGTAAAAGCGTGGCAATCTGCATCGGTCCCCCTACGCGCCGGCCGCGGCAAGGCGCTGCTGGCCGGTCTGCACGATCTGATTCATGCTCCCCAACTGCTGCCGCAAGACCGCTTCGCCCGCCGTGGTCAGACGATATGGACGGCGCCGCTCCTCGGGCGGCAGCGGCTCGATCCAGCCCCGCTGCTCCATACGGGTCAGCGCGCCATACAGCGTCCCCGGCTCCATCTTGGTACCGCTGAACTCCTGCACATCCATCATGATGGCGTAGCCATGCTTCGGCCCGTCCGCCAGGCTCGACAGGATCAACAGCCCTGGCCCGGAAAAGCGCCCCAGATCATTAATACTCCCCGGCATTCGTCTTCCTCGCGTTTCTATTCAGATGATCGCTATAGCGCAGTAGTTACTACGTATAGCGAAATACTACGGCGCGGGGAGCGGACTGTCAAGCGCGTGTGAAGTACATTACCCCGCACGCTCGCGTCTCGATGACGGACCCAAAATCGTCGCGGCGACGGCGGCGACGATGGTGTACGACAAAACGAGACTTCGCTCTGTGACACTCGTTGGAAGCGCCAGCATACCAGGAGGGAAGCGTGATGGCGTGCCGCTTGACCGCTTCTCGCCGGCAGCCCGCCCGGGGGAGCGGGTCGTCGGACCCCGGGCGGGCTGCCGGCGACGCCCCATTCGGGGGAACACCATGGCCAAGCGTTGGCCGGTCGCGCAGTCCACCCCGCCCGGGGGAGTGGGTCGTCGGACCCCGGACGGGTTGCCGCCCCGCCCTCGCCCGGGGGCACAGTATGGCCAGGCGTTCGCCGGTCGCGCAGTCCACCCCGCCCG
>CALAGB010000300.1 GCA_937891245.1 uncultured Thermomicrobiales bacterium
GTGCATGCCGACATAGAGCGTCTTGCCGTCGCAGGCGAGTCGTGCGTCGTAGTCGCCGACGCCGAAGCGCGAGCTGAGCCGCAGGTTGTGGATGATCTTGCCGTTGGCCGGATTGACCTCATAGACATAACCGTTGGATGCGGCATAGAGATGTCCGTTGTTGACGAGCACGCTGACTGGTTCGTAGGCGCCGGTGCCGCCGACCGCGGCGTTCCAGGGTCCGGTCCAACTGTTCAACGAGAGGCCGTAGACGTAGCCGTGAATCCCGGCGAAGAGCCCCGAACCATCGGTCGCGATGCGCGTCTCGTAATTGCCGACGCCGACCGAGCCGGTGACGAGCAGACTGTGCAGCACGTTGCCGTTGGTTGAATCGAGTTCGTAGAGATAGCCGTTCGAGCCAGCGAAGGTGCGACCGCCGCTGACGAGCGTGTCGACCTGCGTGTAACCCGCCTTCGGCAGGCTGGCGTACCAGAGGTTGGTGAAGTCCTGATCCTGCGACACGATGCCGAGACGCGGTGAGAAAAGGCTTGTCAGGATCGACGTAAGCACCGGCAGGAAGCCGGGGAAGCTCTGTTCCATGCAATAGCTCTTCAGGCTGTTGCTCCAGGTTTGCAGGTCTTGCTGATGACCGCTGTCCGGCCCGGCCTGCGTCGGGAAACGATCGCGAATCGTGCCGATGCTGATGCCGGTTTCGCCGTTCGCCAGGATCTCGACGAGTGCCTGCTGCGACATCTGTGCCGTACTGCTCGTCTGGTTGACGCCCTCGCCGCCATTGACGCCGCTAAAGAGCGTGTAGTCGCCCCAGATCTCGTACGGCGTCTTCTGCGCCGCCGAGCTGACCCAGAGCGAGTTGTCGTTGAAGTGGTCGTGAACGTTGGCCGAAGAGATTTGCGTGGCAGCGTTCGCCAGGAAGATGAGGTAGTTCTGGTAGGCGAGCGCTTGGTCGATCGAACCGTCGGCGACCAGACCGGTCGCCTGTAACCGCTCGCGATAAGTCGAGTACTCCTCGGCGGTCTGGGGATCGTTCGATGGACCGGGATAGCTCGGCTTGTACAGTTGCTGGCCGGAAAGCCCCGGCTGTCGCCCGGCGGTCATCGCCTTGACCCGCTCCCAATCTGGGAAGGGGAGTGCACTCTGCCCGGCCGCCCACTCGATGAACCACTGCATGATGAGCGTCTTGTTGACGAGATGCCCGGCGGCGAACGAATCCTGCAGGAAATGATCGGCATAGCCGTGATAGACCCAGGCCTGATGCGCCAACCGCGCCTTATCGCTCGAATCCTTCGCTCGATACGACAGAACCGCGAAGTTGCGCGCGATCAGGTGCGATGCCTGCCAGCGATACCAGGAATAGGGCGCGAAGTGACAGGCGTTGCGCGCCAGTAGCCCCTGGTAGTGGTTCGAGCCATTGACGCCGAGCCCCATGGTGAGGGCGTCGAGCGCGCGGGTTTCGACGAGGGTGTTGACCAGACTGAGCCGCCACGGAGCCGCGGCGGAATCCTTGAACGTGACATTTGGATCAGTGCCGCTTAGCAGCTTCGACAGCTGGTTGTACCCCTCCTGGCGGATCACCTGCAGGATCGGCAGCAGAATCGACTTCGGCAACTCTTCGAGCGAGACCGAATTGGCGAAATAATCAGGCAGAGCGTTGACCTCACCATACGTGAGCAGCACCTGATCCGGCCCGAGCCGCAGGGTGCGGATCCAGGGACAGAGCTTCGTAATATCTTGCTCGGTCACCTGCTCAGGGTTCTGCGCCCACTGCCAGAGGAGCTGAATCTGGCGTTGGAGGATGGCGGAGCGGTCGGCGCCCTGCGTCGAGATGGCGACCAGATCGTTGGTTTCACCGTCGCCGAGCAAGCGGTGCTCAAACGAGCCGTGCCGTTGCACGATGAGCGAACCGTCGTCGTCCTGAGCGGTTCGTGCCGGCCTGAGACGGGCCGGTGCGCCTGCCAGCAGCGCCCGCGCCGCGCGCTCCGCTTCGCGTTCGGCCGGATCAGCGGGGCTCGAGACGCGGAGCGTACCGCGACGCTGGCTGGCCGATACTCGTCCCGTCGCCTGCTGCACGACGTGCGCGACTTCGTGTGCCAGCAACGCGCGCCCGCGCCCGGTTTCGGGACGTAACAAACCGGCACGGAAGAAGATGTCGTGGCCCGTGGTGAACGCTTCGGCGCCGAGCAGCCTCGCCAGATGATCGGCGTTGTCATCATCGTGCAGGCGGACGTTCCGCAGCTCGTGCTGGAATCCCTCTTCCAGCCAACGGCGCGTCGACTGATCCAGCGGCCGGCCGTGCCCCCGGCGATCTTCGATCTGCCGGCGCACGCGTTCCGCATCGCCCAGCCGAAAACTGAACTGATTCATCGAGTGCTCCTCAAGAACGCCGCATATTTCGCGGTGAGCGTGTGGGTGGGCTGACCGTTCGCTCGGGCGGCTGGCCGGCCGCGATCTGCCCGATTTTGGGCACACCCCAATCAACACCAGTGGCGCCACTCGCTGCGGAAGCGCCGCAACCAGTCGCGGCAAGAATGGACCGATCTGATCAGAGACTAGCCGTGCGTTGGCTTGAAGGAAATAGCCCATCCGGGCCTACCCAAGAGGGCTAGAGGGCGGATGCACGTATTCGTCGGAGGTGTGCCGAACATCCTCTATTACGTCGATCAACCAATTGACATTCAAGGGTTTGTGCTCTACGATGTCCCTGCCAAGTTTTTTTGACCATCCTAATTCTGTTGGCTTTGTTGTCCGCATCAGCGTAAGTGTGAGCAACGTGACTGACACCGCAGCGCTTCCGGGTCTCGATTTTCGTCCAGCCGAACGCTACGTCATTCAAACGCTTGAAGAGTTGCGTGTTATCTCGAACGCGCTCCGACTGCAGATTCTCGATGTGCTCATCGCTGGGCCGTATACCGTGACGCAGGTCGGCGAACAGCTTGGAATTCAGTCAAAGAAGCTCTATTACCATATCGGCGAAATGGAACGAGTCGGGCTGGTGCGTTTGGTACACACCGAGGTGCAATCCGGCATTCAGCTCAAGTACTACCGTGCGATCGCGTCGTACTTCTATCTGACCGCTTCAATGCTGCACACCGAGCGTAGCGGTAAGAACGCCGACGCCAGCGAAGGCTTTCTCGGTTTTCTGCTCGAAAATAGCGCCCAGTCTCTGCGCCGTTCGGTGGCGGACGGGACGATCGAACGCTACCCCGAGTCGTTCGTCGTCAGCCGCAGGCGTATCCGCATGTCACCTGAGCGCGCAACCAAATTACGCGATCGCTTGCAGGCGCTGGAGCAGGAAATCATGGCGGCGGACGACCCCGACGGTGAGCTGTCGATGGCGTTTGTCTACGCCCTCTTCCCACGGAGCGGCGAGCAGGAAAGGCGGTGAGTGACACCCTCGGTCGCTGTTAGCTGGCGAACGGGTAGGGGATGAGCACAGTTCGCGTGCACTAACTCGGGACATCATATACCGAACGAGAGCGTCTCATGCGCGAGGAGGATACATGAATTCCGAAGTGTTCTCTCATCTCTTAGTGAACCGACGCGGCATTTCGCGCCGGAGTATGGTCAAACTGCTCGGCGGAGCTGCCAGTCTGCCGGTCATCTCGTCGCTGATCGTCGCCTGCGGCGGTGGCTCGTCGTCGCCGACCGAAGAGACAAACAGCAACAACATCGCGGCCACCAGCGTCATCGGCAATTCGACGGCTTCGAGCGTCGTGCAGAGTAGTGGCACTCCAACGGCTGCGTCCTCGACGACCGGTGCCTCCCCAGTCGCTTCCGCCGCCGCCAGTAACGGCACGCCGAAAACAGGCGGCACGATCAACATGTCGCAAATCAACGATCCCGACACGCTGGATCCGGCGACGGCTGCCTCAATCGGTGCCAGCACGATCTTCCAGTACATCTACGACAGTCTCGTCTTCATTGGCGAGGATCATCTGCCGCATCCCTGGCTGGCCGAGAAGTGGGAACTGAGCTCCGATGGGCTGCAGGTTACCTTCAGTATTCGATCTGGCATCAAGTTCCACGATGGGACCGATCTGGACGGCGCGGCCGTCAAAGCGAGCTTCGACCGGATGCTCGATCCCAAAATCGCCTCTATCCGTAAGACTGGCCTCGGGCCGCTCACCGGCATCGATCTGGTCGATCCACAGACGGTCCGTTTCAACTACAGCACCGCTTACGCACCGCTCTTCACCAACCTGGAAGGTGACGGCATCGTCTCGCCCACAGCGGTCACGAAGTTCGGCGACAGCTATGGGCACAATCCGGTCGGAACCGGACCGTTCATGTTCAAGGAGTGGCAGACCGGCCAGAAGGTGACGCTCGTCAAGAATCCGAACTTCAAGCAGTACCGCGACGATTACAAGAACAAGGGGCCAGCATACGTCGATCAGCTCGTCTGGAAGAACATTTCGGATCCGGCGACCAATAACGCGGCGCTGCTGAGCGGCGAGCTCGATATCGCTGGAGTTGATCTGACCCAGGCGGCCTCGGTACAGAAGAACGCTGAGTTCAAGGTCTA
>CALAGB010000301.1 GCA_937891245.1 uncultured Thermomicrobiales bacterium
GGAGCGGGCGACCCGCCAAGTCGTAGACATAGGTCGTCGTATGGGCGTTCGGGTCGGTCTCCGAAGTCATTCGCCCGGCGAAGTCGTAGGTCCAGGTCCAAGTATGGCCGAGCGCGTCGGTACGGCTCAGGCGTCGCCCCTGGGCATCGTTGGTATAGGTTTCGGTTTGGTTCAGCGGGTTGGTCGTTGAGGCCAGGAAGCCGTGGCTGTCGTAGCTGTAGGTCGTCACCTTGCCGAGCGGATCGGTACTGGTGGTCACGTTCCCGTTCGTGTCGTAGGTCAGCGTCGTCACCTTGCCGCGCGCATCCTCGACGGTGGTCGGCAGGTGCTGCGGGTTGTAGGTGATTGAGATCGGATTGCCGAGCGGGTCGGTCGTGCCGGTCAGATCGGCATCGGTATCGAAATCGAACTGCCACTGGTTCTGCGCCGGGTCGATGATCTGTTGCAGGTTCCCGGCGCCGTCGTAGAGATACGAGATCACCTGTCCCGAAGGATCAACCTTGTCGGTCGTACGCTGGACGCGATCGAAATAGTAGGTCGCCGTTTCCTGGTTCGGGTCGGTCACCGCCGTCGCACCCTGGCCCGGCGTGTCGTAGTCAATCGTGATCGTCTTGCCCAGCGCGTCAGTCTGGCTGATCACCCGGTCGTTCGTGTCGAACGTATTGGCAAAGAGCGTCTTGCCGTTTTGATCGACAACCTCCGTCAATCGATGCTGGTCGTAGTGATAGGTCCGTACCCCATTGGTGGGGTCGGTGACGCTGCTCAGGTCGCCGTTCGCGTCGTAGGCGTAGGTAACGACAGCGCCGACCGGATCGGTGACGGACGTGAGGCGATTATTGGTGTCGTAGGCGAACGTGAGCGCCTGCCCGGCTGGATCGGTGACCGTCGTCAGGGAGCCGTTCGCATCATGCGCCAGGGTGATCGCGTTGCCATTCAGGTCGGTGATGCTCGTCAGCGTGCCGCTGGCGGTAAAGGCATAGGTCAGGTTGCTCTTGGTCGTGAAGGTGTAGCTGCCGTCGCCGTTCTTCACGAGTGAGTCGTGTGTGCGGGCGTCGGCTGGCCGGTAGACCTGCGACACCGTGTTGTAGATGAAGAATTCTTCGGCGCCCGAGCCGAAAACGATACCCGCGCCGTTGCCGTCATCGGGAATGAGCCGCGTGTCGTAGGTCGTCGACCAGTGGTAGCCGAGCGTGCCGAGATGGTCGGATTGTCCCGCGTAGTAGCGCGTGAGCGACAGCGGCAACGAGCCTTGAACGGTCAAATCCTGCTCGGAGTAGCCAAAACTGCCGGTCGAGGTATCGACCTGCAGGCCGACCTTTTGCGAGAACGGCTCCGTCATCTGCTGCCGAGCGATATTGTCGCCCAGGCTGTAGATCTTGCCGCCGATGAGTTGGATAACGAAGTGACCCCGGTTACCAAATACATCTGCAATGCGGGCGTACTCCGTCTGATATCCCGTAGGGCTCGATGCGCTGAACTGGGCGATCAGGAGGTTGGTGCCGGCGTCTGGACTGACCCAATACACGCGCAGAACACTCTGTGAGGAATACCCGATATCATAGGAGACAGCGTAATACCGATAGTCGTCAGCCCCGCTCTGGTCGATGATGCCCGTATCGACCGGGCTGGAGGTAATCGTGATTGACCCAGCCGCGTCGTCGGGCATTACGTAGGAGCCATGCTCGTCGGCACCCGTTGCAAGAGCGTCCTGGCCGACGACACTCCAGCCGCTGATGCTGCTCTCGCCTATCCCCACATCGTCGTAGAGGCCCCGGCCGAACCACTGCTGAATCTGGATCTCGATCGTTTGCCCGGCGTAGTCTTGAATCGCGAACTTGAGCGTTTGCCAGCTATTGGGATCGCCAACGAAGTATCCGAACGACGTCGTTTGGCTGAAATTCTGGCCGGAAAGCAGATTGACATAGAAAGAGGATGAAGCTCCACCGCCGCGATATCGCAGCGAGAACTGCTGGACGTCGTTTGAAACCGTAAACGGAGCCGAGGTCAGGTTGCCATCGGTGGAGGCATAGTGGTTGCCCGTGCTATCGGTTACCCGGTAGGGAGTTCCGGTTGTCTGCCAGTCGGCGAGCGCGACCGATTGCACGGCGACATCATCAACACCGATGGTTGCCCAGATTTCATTCACCCTGATCTTGATCTGCTGGCCGGACCAGCTGGCAAGGCTGAGCTGGACCGTCGACCAACCGCTCGTATTCCCATAGCCCGCGGTGAGTTGGGTTGACGTGCTGAAGTCTTGGCCCGAAAGCGCCATGATCTGATACTGTGGCGAGTTCCCGGAGCCCTTCAGACGGATCGTCGCGACTTGTGTTGACGGGTCGACGGTGAACGCTGGGGACGTAAGTGATCCACTTGAGAGTTGAGCATACGTATTCCCGTTTGATTCCGACGCACGCGAAATTGCTCCGTTCAGGGTGAAGCCAGGCAGGATCTGCTGCGTTCGGATCTGATCGACTCCGAAAACCCCATATTGCTCGACGAATTTCAGCTTGATCGATTGACCCACGAACTGGTGTACGTCAATCGTGACGGTCGTCCAATAGCAACAGGAACTGCAATGCCATTGGCCCTCGTCAGTACTCGTCGTGTAGTTCGTTCCAGAGAGGACATAGACTTTGAGAATGCTGGCATTGATATATCCGAGATCGAAGGTCACGACCTGAGCAGAGGAGTCGAAACTTATTGGAGGAGAGGTCAGCACCCCAGATGTGCTGACTCTCGCCCAATACCCATGGGTGTCATCAGACGGGAGCAATACATACCCGGAGGTATTCCAACCACTGAAATCACCATCTTCAAAATCGCCGTTTGCTGGCGCTGTGCCAACGTCAGCGATCGGCGCTTCAAGATCGTAGTTTTCCGGGATGGTGCCGGTGTCGCTCCCGACGGTTTCGAAGGCCGCATTCTGCGTAAGGTTCCCGAGCGATGAGTTCTGAGCATCGAAGCTGTGATTGCCAGGATACGACGTATACGCACCTGAAGGACTCGGCGTACGGTCAAACTGAGCACTCCCCTCGGGCGGTCGCCCGACGGTCGCGGACTGCTGACCGATCGATGTTTCGAACGCGCGCTTCGCCGAAGCTTCGGCTGCCGCTTGCTGCGTCAGTGTTGTAAGAGTGCCGGGGGTGAGAAGGATCACGATGAGGATGATTCGTTGGATCAGAAGACGGCGCCGAGACAGCGCATTACCCCTCCACAACACGCGGAATTGCAGCTGACATACGTTAGCAATCGACGATAAACAGGCGGACGTATGAGAATGAAACATCGCGCACGGACATGTGTGATATACAATCACAGAATTGAACTTGATTGTCAATAATTGATCGATAGACAATACTGGCTTATACGATCGTGTGTAAGAGATCTGCGTGACTTGCAGGAATCTTGGGGCCGCTACACGGCAAGAGAGGTAACTATTCAAATCAAGTGACTGGTGACGTGGTGCGTCTGCGGGCGTTACCAGGAGGGGCCGGGTACGCAGGGGCCCGGCCCCTGGCGGGCTTCGTCCTCGGGTTCCCATTCGCGGTAGTAGACCTGGAAATGTGAGGGGGTCAGCAACTCTGGGTATTCAGCCGGTCCGGGGACGCGCTCGGCGAGCGTCGCATAGGTTCCTCGGTAGTAAATGAGCGGTGTTCCGGTCGGGTTATCGACGCGAATACCGGCGACCCGCGCCATGACGACGAGATGATCGCCGCCCTCAATAACCTGCGTCGTGCGGCAACTGAGCGCGCCGAGCGAGCCGACCAGAAAGGGCACGCCCGCCCACTCCTCGAATCGGTGTGCCGGTGGCTGCGGTGAATGCCAGGAGCGCGCGAAATAACGCGAGACCGGCGCCTGCTGTTCATCGAGCAAATTCACCCCGAAGCGTCCCAACTCCTCAACGTACCGCACCATACGCGACCGACGGTCGAGGCAGATGAGGATGAGCGGCGGATCGAGCGAAACGGAGGTGACGGCGTTGGCCGTCATGCCGTGGACCCGTTCGGCCGTGCGCGTCGTGATGAGCGTCACGCCGGTCGCGAGATGGCCCATCGTGCGCCGAAAGGCGAGGGCATCGAAGGCGGGTTCGCTCGTCATAATCGCTCCCGGCTGCTGCCCGTCGTCGGAATGGGGTGAATTGAGTGACATTCGTGGCTCGTTCCCTGCTAATTCTGGCACGCGGACCCGGAAACAAAGGATACTACCTGTACGAACCGGTTCAAGCAGGTTTGGAGGCGAGCGTGAATCTTATCGGTACAATTCTCTTACCCCATGACGGCTCCGAGTTGGCCGATTCGACCGTGCCATACGCGATCGCCCTGCAGCGCGCGACCGGAGCGTCGGTGGAACTGTTGCGTGTGCTGGAGGAATTGCGGCCGATCTACGATCGTGGTGGCCGCCAGTTGATCTGGATCGACCCCGACCAACCCCGCAGCGAAATGACGCATTCGGAACTGCTCGATTCGCCGGCAACGCAGCTGGCCCAACACGGAATCACGTCGAAGCAGATCATTCGCGTCGGCGATCCGCGCCAGGAGATTCTTAAGGAGGCCGAGACGCTCGACCAGCCGCTCATCCTTCTGGCGAGCCATGGACGCGGTGGGCTCTCGCGGGTCGTCTTCGGCAGCGTTGCCGCGGGGGTGCTCCGTGCGGCGCGTGGCCCGGTCATGATCGTCCGGGCGCGCAACGCCAGTGATCAAATGGAGCAGGTGGCATTCGAGAAGCTGCTCGTGCCGCTGGACGGTTCCAAGCTTTCGGAGACGGTGCTGCCGTTTGCCATCGAACTGGCACGAGGCACCGACGCGCGCGTGCAGGTGGTCCGAGTCGCCGAGACCTTCCGCGACGAGATTCCGAAGAACGCGCCAAATCTGTTCGCGTCACCGTCGTACAAGTCGATGCTCGATCGGTTCGAACAGATGGAGCAGGAGACGAACGAGTATCTGACGTCCATCTCCGCGCGCCTGGCCGGAGAAGGGATCGATGTCACGACCGAGGCGTTGAGCGGCGACCCATATCGCCAAATTCTCCGCCTGGCGGAACGCCAACCCCCCGACCTGATCGTCATGGCGACGCATGGGCGTGGCGGCATTACGCGCTGGTTCTACGGCAGCGTCGCCGACCACATCTTGACAACCACGACTCTCCCCGTGCTACTGGTGCGACCGGCGGAGTGAGACGCGCGGAAAAGGTGCGGCGGAGGGCTGTACCCTCTGATCCCCTCTCCCATGATTGGGAGAGGGGATCAGAGCGTGGTCGCCGGACGGTCCTGCCGCTGGTCGTCTCGCTCATTGCCGTCGGCATCTTTGGCGCCCTGTGCCTCTACCATTACCAGCTGCCGGGGCTGTATTACGACGAGGCGTTCGATGTGGTGCCGAGCATGCAGATCCTGCATGGGGATCCGGTGCAGCTGGCGCGCGGGGTCGGTATCCATATCTTCGGGCATTCCTTCCCGGTCATGACCGGCGACTACTGGGGTTCGGTCAGCACCTATGCCGTTCTACCGCTCTTCTGGTTGCTCGGCGTCGGGGTGTTGCCGGTGCGGCTCTGGCCGATTCTGGCCGGCATGCTGGCCGTGCTGCTGACCTATGTTGCCGGTAAGCGGATTTATGGCCCGTGGATTGGAGCCGGGGCGGCCGTCTTCCTGGCCGTCTTTCCGTCGTACATCTTCTGGTCACGGGTCGGCATCTACGTTATCTCGCATATCGTGGCGATCACGCTCGGCATCATGCTCGCCTTTCTGCGCTGGCGCGAGACCGGTCACCGCCGCTGGCTCTTCATGGCGACGTTGCTGACCGGCATCGGGCTCTGGACGAAGTTGCTCTTCGTCTGGTTCCTGATCGCGGTGCCCGCCGCCTACGTGCTCCTGCTGCTGGCCGATTGGCTGAGCGACGACGGCCGGGCGTGGGTATCGCTGGATGCCTTTGCTCGTCGTGTCTGGTGCCGTTTTCGCGCCGATGTGCCGCTCGCTGGAGCGGCGGACATTGGTGCGGCGCTGGCAGGCTTTCTGCTCGGTGCCTGGCCCGTCTTCTATTACAACCTCGTCAGTCGCGGCAGCTGGCTCGTGTTTCGCGCGAATCTCTTTCATACGGAAAAGGGAACCAACAACTTCGCGCTCTGGTCGAACGTCAAGATCGAAGCCGATGCGATGCGGGTGCTGCTCGATGGCGGCTACTTCTGGTTCTACGGCGGCATCTACACCAACCCGCTCTATCCGTGGGTCGCCGGGCTGAGCACGCTCGGGCTCTTGCTGCTGGTCCATCGGGTGCCCTGCCTGCGCGGCTACCGGCGCGCGACCGTCTTCTTCCTCGCCTTCGTGTTCGTTATCTTCATCCTCAGCTGCTTTACCGTCTCGATCCTCGGCGCGACGCATCTCGTGATCTTGCTGCCGATTCCGCAGCTCTTCGTCGCCGCCTGCGCCATCTTCGGCGCCCGCTGGCTGCGCGAGCGCGCAGGCGCCGCTAACCTACGCGCATCGATCGGCGCCGTTGTGCTCATCCTGCTGTTGTTCGTGCCGTTGCTGACGAAAGATCTCTGGGTCGATATGCGCTATCACCAGGCGCTGGCACGCACCGGCGGCTACAGCAGTTTTTCCAGCGCCATCTATTCGCTCGCCGACTACCTGCAAGCCAACGACATCACACGCCCGTACGCGCTCGACTGGGGCTTCAAGAACAACCTGATGATCATTACCGACGGACGAGTTACCCCGCTCGAAATTTACGGCAGCACCTACGAGCCGGGGCCGGACTTTGAGCGAGCCCTGCGTACCGCGCTTTCGACCGGCTCCCCAACCTTCATCGCGCACACCGAAGAAGCGAGCACCGTACCCCGACTCGACGACTTCAAGCGCATCGTCGCCCAGAGCGGCAAACAGCCCGTCCTCGAACGAACCATCAATCAGCTTGACGGTAAGCCGGTCTTCTATGTGTTCGGCGTGCGGTAGGGTGCGGCCCCCGTGGGCGCCATTGTCGCCTGCCCACGATGTCCAGCGATAGCCACCGAGCGTCGAACGTCGCGAGCCCACGTAGTCCGGGATAGCCAGGGAGGTGCGCTACCGTGGATCGTCTATTGCTCCTTACCAGCTCACCGTTAACCCACGTTCGGCCAGGACGGTCGGCCCGGAAAAGCGGCGCGCCGCTTCGGCCGGCGCGACCTCGGCGTCATCTTCGGCCCAGCGGTGGGTGAGGATGAGGCGTTTGACTCCGGCGTTGTGGGCGAGCTGGGCTGCTTCGGCGGCGGTGGAAGAGCCGCGATCAGGCGCGTCGTCGGCGAGGTCGGGCTCCAGCATCGCTTCGGCGATCAGGAGATCGGCGTCGCATGCCAGCGGCACGAGGTCGGCAGAGGGACCGGTGTCGGCGGTGTAGGCGACGACGCCATCGCTGCTTTCAAGGCGTATCGCCCAGCAAGGAACGAAGTGGACGGTTGGCGCGAAGCGGATCGTGATGCCGGCGATCGAGCGCGTCTGATCCGGGTCGTATTCGGTGACCGCACAGATTTCGGTGAAAAAGCGGTCGGCTTCATCTTTCCGCGCGAAGCTCGCCAGGATACGGCGTAGGCGTTCCGGGCCGCCGGGCGGGAGGTACAGCGGAATCGGTTTCGGAAGCGGCACCGGATGATAGAGCCAGCCCCACCAGAG
This sequence comes from uncultured Thermomicrobiales bacterium, assembly GCA_937891245.1. Classification (GTDB taxonomy): domain Bacteria; phylum Chloroflexota; class Chloroflexia; order Thermomicrobiales; family Thermomicrobiaceae; genus CALAGB01. The sequence goes on from CALAGB010000301.1 coordinate 7,637, forward strand.
CGCGACCAGATCGAGGATATGATCGACGTGCAGGTGCGAGATGACGATCGCGTCGAGCTGCTCAAGGCGCGTATGCCGGCGCAGTTCAGGAAGCGTACCTGGACCGAGATCGAGCACGATCCGAGCGTCTCCGAGTCGCACCAGATAGCCGGAGTAGCCCTGGCCGGGATTGGGCGCGGCCGACGCCCCGCCCAGTACGATGACGTCCGACATAACGATCTCCGTTTCAGCATAATCGTTCGCGCGAGTTCGATCATTCACCAACGACACGGCCCGGCGCAAGTTGCCTGCGGTCCGAGACTTGACTCTCCTCCGGTAGGAGGGTTTAGGCTCGATGTTATGAACGACCGTTCGTTTGATTCAAGGGAGCGCGCATGTTTCGCATCGGTGACTTCTCCCGGTTGACGCAGGTGACGGTCAAAGCGCTGCGCCACTACGATGCACTCGGCCTGCTCAAACCGGCCGAGATCGACCCTGGTAGCGGGTATCGCTACTACAGCGTCGATCAGCTACCGCGGCTGAACCGGCTGCTTGCCCTGAAGGATCTCGGTTTCTCGCTGGAGCAGATTGGACAGCTGCTCGATGCCGAACTTTCGTCGGATCAATTGCGCCAGATGCTGGAGTTGCGGCAATCCGAGGTGCACGCGCAGATCGCTGATGAACAGATGCGGCTGGCGCGCATCAAGGCGCGGCTGGAGCAGATCGAACGCGGCACGGCGTCGGACGGCTACGACGTGGTCCTCAAGCGGATCGAGGAACAACCGGTCGCCTCGCTGCGCGATACACTCCCGTCGCGGCACGCGATCGTCGGGCTCTTTCGCGAACTCTTCCTGGTCCAGCGAGAGCATGGTTGGACGTATTGGAGCCCGACGGTGCTCTGGCATGACGCCGAATTCCAGGATGAAGAGGTTGATGCCGAGGCGACGATCGGTACCGTTGATCTTATCCCCGCAGGGGGACGTGTCGTCGGGCGCGTGCTGCCGCCGGTAGAGTCGATGGCCTGTGTAGTGCACAAGGGGCCGCCCGCGACGGCGAGCCTGGCCTGCGAGACGTTGCTCAACTGGATCGATGCCAACGGGTATGAACTGGCTGGTCCTGAGCGCGGCGTGCTCCTGCAACGAGGTACGCCGGACGGTCAGGGCTGGGTGATGGAGATGCAGTATCCGGTGACGATGACGGCTATCGGGCTGTAGTGAAAACGCCAGGCGAACCATTAAGTGCGATGTGAAGGGATGACCGATGAGCACCAGACGAGCCTTTCGCTTCGGCATGCTGGCGGCACGTAACGTGACGCGGCAGGCGTGGCGGGAGAAGGCGCGACAGATCGAAGCGGCCGGCTTCTCGACGATTCTCTTGACCGATCATCTGGGTGACGAC
>CALAGB010000302.1 GCA_937891245.1 uncultured Thermomicrobiales bacterium
CGCCGAGATACTTGGTCGTGCTGTGCACGACCAGATCGATGCCCCAATCGAGCGGGCACTGGCAGTAGGGCGAAGCGAAGGTGTTGTCGACCACGGTGAGCGCGCCGGCTTCGCGCCCGATCTTGGCGATCGCTTCGAGATCAACGATATCGAGCAGCGGGTTGGTCGGCGTCTCGATCCAGATCATCTTGGTATTCGGCCGTACCGCCTCCTGCACCGCCTCGACATCGCTCAGATCGACGAAGTCGGCGCTGATACCGTAGCGCGGCAGGTCGTTGGCGAAGAAATCGTAGGTCGTCAGGTAGCAGTCGTAGCCGACGATCGCATGATCGCCACCCGAGAGCAGCTGCAACGCGGCGTAGACGGCCGCCATGCCCGAACTGAACGCGGCGGCCGCCACGCCATGCTCCAGGCCGGCCAGAATCTCTTCCAGCTGGTTGCGCGTCGGGTTGCCAGAGCGCGCGTAGCGATAGCGCGCGCCGTCCGTCATGCTCTGGCGCACAAAGGTGGACGCCGGATGAATCGGCGGCACGATGGCGCCGGTTGCCAGGTCCGGCTCCTGAAACTGGTGGATCAGTCGGGTATCGAGATCCCAGTCGCCGGCCGGATTCGCCGGCCCCTTGTCGTTCGTCACCGCGCGTTCCTTTCGCGTTGCGGGTCAATCGGTCGCAGGTTGGGCAACCACAGGGGGATTGCCCCTACCGAATAACGATGCGTTGGTAGGGTGCGGCCCCCTGTGGCCGCCCGGTTCGCCTCAGTTCGAGTTTGTCGCCAGGTCAGCCAGCGTGCGGAGATCGGGCACTTCCAGATCGGGCGTCGCCTCCGCCGGTGGTGTCGCACCGAAGCCGGGGTGGTCGTGCCGCCGGTTGACCCAGACGGTCGTCAGGCCGAGCGCCTTGGCCGGGGCGATGTCATGAAACAGGCTCTGCGCCACATGCAACAGGCGCTCCGGCTGGTTGCCCGTTCGTTCCAGTAGCAGCTCGAAGTTGTGCCGGTTCGGCTTATAGCTGCCGGCCTGCTGCGCCGTAATGACGTCGGCGAACTCAACTCCAAGCCGCTTCGCCGAATAGGCGAAGAGATCATCGTCGATGTTCGACAGGATCACCAGCTTGAAGCGCCTGCCGAGCGCCTGCAACCCTTCGGCCGAATCGGGGAACGCCGGCCAGTGCTCGACCGAGCCGCCAAAGGCTGTCCGCTCGTCATCCGATGGCTTAAAGCCGAGCCGTTCACCGATGCCGTCGATTGTGGCCGCCAGCACCTCACGATACGGCCGGTACGGCCCACGTTGGATCGTCGATTCGATCTCACCGAAAAGGTTGAGCATCTCCTCATCGGAGCGGGTCACCCCATGGCGCGCCAGCACCGGCCGCAGAGCGGCAATAATGCCGGCCTCCCAATCGATCAGCGTGCCGTAGCAATCGAAACTGAGTGTGTCGAACTGGTTGAAGTTGAGCATTGGGTTACGGCCCTCACCCCCCGGCCCCTCTCTCCCGTCTCAAACGGGAGAGAGGGGGTCTTTATGCGAACGTGATCATTAACTTGCGACGTCATACCCGTTCGTCCGACGCCCGAGGGTAAATTCGTCGGGCTATCAGACGAAATCCCTTCGGCATTGAGCAAAGACCTCCCAGTTCCCGCAGGGGACTTCGTCTACGGAGCACGGGACCTCGGTCCCGCGGACGGCGAGCGAAATCGCTGTCGAAGGAATGCGCCCCTTCTCGCCCCCGACCCCTCTACCGCGAGATCGTCGCTCTGCGGTCGCCGTAGTTGTGCTCGTCGAGCCAGGGCTTGCCTTCGGCGAAGCGGGTCGAGCGGAAGGGGGTCAGATCGACGGTGGTCGATTTGCCCTGGATGATCCACTCGGCCAGGCATTTGCCGATCGCCGGGCTCGTCTTGAACGAGGTACCGCTGTCGCCGGTCATGGCGAAAAGGCCGTCGTACTGCGGCATCTTGTCGATGATCGGGCGGGCGTCCGGGCTCATCATCAGGATCCCAGCCCAGTGGCCGCGTACCGTGCTGTGCTTCATCGCCGGGAAGCGGTTGACCAGCTTCTCGCGACAGAGCGCGATGTAATCCTCGGTCACCGCCTCGGAATAGTGCTCCGGATCCTTATTGACGCGAATGCCGCTCTCGGCGCCAATCAGCGTGCAATTGCCGTCAACCGGCCGCAGCCAGGTGTCGTTGAAGTGATCGATGTAGGTCATGTGCTGGGTCGAACGCTCGTAGGCCCAGCGGAAGAGCGTGACGCGCGCCAGCACCGGTACCAGACCGAGGTCGATACCGAGCGGTTCGAAGAGCTGATTCGCCCAGGCGCCGGCCGTGATGACAACGATCGGCGTCTCGATCGTCCCGGCCGAGGTTTCGATGCCGGTCACCTTGCCACTCTCGGTCAGTACCTTCAGGGCACGCGTGTCCTGCTTGAATTCGACGCCCATCTCCATCGCCCGGCGCGCGAAGCCAAAGACGGTCGCGTTCGGATCAACGAAGCCGGCGCCCGGCTCGTAGGCGACGGCGTCGACATCGCCGACGTAGAGCGACGGATCGAGCTCCAGCGCCTCTTGCGGCGTGATCAGCTTGGCGTCGACTCCGAGTTCGCGCTGCGTCGCGACATTCGCTTCCAGGTGCTCGGTAAACTCCGGCTTGGCAAAGGTCATCAGGCCGATGCGCTCAAAGCCGCAGTCGCCGCCGATCATCTCGTCCCAGTTAACGAAGTACTTGAAGCTCTCTAACGCCATGCGCATTTCCGGCTCGTTGGTGTAATGCGTGCGCACCAGCGCGCCCGATTTACCGGTCGCGCCGGCGCCGAGGTGCCAGCGTTCGACAACGACTACCTTGCCGGCGCCCATCTGCGCCAGGTGATAGGCCGTACTCACCCCGTTGGCGCCGGCCCCGATGACGACGACATCCGCGGTCTCTGCCATCCGACTCTCCCTGTCAGTTATGCGATCACTCTCGATGTGCGGCTCGATTGTACCCGGTAAGACGCTCGCTACCAGCATAAACTGGGCTAAGCTACAATCCAATCTGTTTTCACCGAAGGTTTCGATCGGATTTGGTTATAGGGCACAAGAAGGTTCGATGCAGCTCTTCGACGACATTGAACGAACCAACGGCAATCCGGCCGAAGCGGGTGAACCGCTCTACGCGTTCGTCAACCAGGCCGCCGGCGCGGACTGGCAGCGCGTGCGCGACAGCCTGACGGAATGGCTCGCAGCGTATCCGGTGGACGAGCAGCGGTCGCTGATTTCACGCTTCCGGCGCACCGACCGGCGCGGCTTCCTCGGCGCGTTCTGGGAGCTGTACCTTCATGAGCTCTTCCGACGGCTGGGCTTCCGAATAGAGCTACATCCGGAGGTCGCCGCATCGACCCATCGACCAGATTTCCGCTTGCACCGAGGCACGACGGTGATCTACGTCGAGGCAGTGACGGTCTATGAGCCGCAGGCGCATTCACCCGACGACGCGCGCCTGGCCCCCCTGCTCGCGACCGTCAACCGCATCTCGTCGCCGCGCTTCCGCCTGTCGGTCGACGCCCGCCAGATCGCGTCAACCCCTCTCGCGCTGACCCGGCTGACGGACGAACTCGAGTCGTGGTTTCAAATCCTGGACACCGAAGCGGATACCAATCCGGCTCGCGATCGCGCGTTCAGATGGCAAGAGGACGGCTGGATGCTCTTCTTCCGGCCAATCCCTCGCGACGCCGGAGCAACGGACGACTACGATCTCACAACAGGTCCGGCGCGCGCCAAACGAGCCGACAAATACCGTTCCATCCGACAGCAGGTCATGGGCAAGTCGCGCATGTATGGACGACAATTCGATGCTCCCTTCCTCATCGCGCTCACGTCATATCGAGCGGGTCACGGGCCGGACGCGGCGCTCCGCGCGCTGTTCGGCCCTGCCGCGACCGACTCTGAAATGATGCGCGCAGGAGCGATTCGACGATCGCGGTCACGCAGCTCAGACGGCGTCTGGCTGACGAACAAAGGGCTGCGCTTCGAGGACATTTCAGCCGTGCTCACCGCGTTCGACGTCATGCCCTGGTCAATCACGAAGAATCAGCCCTGGCTCTTCGAGAACCCATGGTCCAGCCACCCGCTGAAGATCGAGCTTCCATTCAATCGCTTCGACGTCGATACGACCTCCGGCGAAATCGAACGGGTCGAGACCGGCTTCGAGCCGTGGATGCACTTCGGGCTGCCGGCAGATTGGCCATCAGTCTCCCGCACGAACGGCGTTGAGCCGGAGGTGGATCGATGGACCAGCAGCAACTGATCACCTTCGAAGCGATCGTGCGCGAGGGGAGTTTCAGTCGCGCGGCGCTGGTGCTGGAGGTGTCGCAGGCGGCGATCAGCGGGCGCATCCAGGCGCTGGAGCGTGAACTGGGCACGCCGCTCTTCCTGCGTGGCGGGCGGCGCGTGACGCTGACCGAGGCCGGTGAGACCTTTCTCCCCTATGCCCGGCGCGCCGTGGCCGTGCTCGCCGAGGGAGCCGAGGCCGCCAGCGGAGCACGGAAAGGCCAGCACGGACGGGTGACGATCGGCGCCGTCGATTCGATCTCCGATGGGCTGCTCGTGCCGGTTGTCGCACGGTATCGAGCAACGCACCCGAGCGTGCGCCTCTCGGTGCGTACCGGACATACGCCGCAGATCCTGCGCGAGCTGGCCGACGGCATCGTCCGGCTTGGTCTGGTCACCTGGGGCTACGTCACCGGCACGGTCGGAGTCGAGGTGCTGGCGCGCTTCCGCGAGCCACTCGTCGCGGTCGTCGCACCGGCTCATCCACTGGCGCGACGGGCCACGGTAACGGTGGCAGAGGTCGTCGAAGGTGGGCAGCCGTATCATGAGACGGTCTGGGGTACGAGCGACGACGCGCGCATCGCGCCAACCTCCGGCCGTGGCTGGGATGAACATGAACTACCGCACGCCCTGATGCACCAGCTCATCCTGCGCGGCAGCGGCAGCGGCTTTCTACCGGTGACGCTCGTGAGCGACGATCTCGCTGCCGGCCGGCTCATCGCCCTGCCCATCAGCGATCTCCCACATCTCACCCGCGAACTCGCCCTTGTCCGGCACGCCGACGGCAGCGCTCTCCCCACGGCCGTCACGGACTTCGTTGACCTTCTCCTGCAAGAAACCGCGCGCATGAGGATGGGGTAACGCCTCGCCAACGCGAACGCCGACTCATCTCCGTCTGTACTTATCTGCCTGGTACTTTCTCCTTATAGTTCGCTATCCGTACGCATTGGTAGGCTGCAAAATCGTGATGATGTGTGCCAGCAGGTGACGGCAGTATTGGATGCCCTAAATATGACCTCCCGCCTCACCTCCCGCTGGATGAACCTTCCGCTCCGGGGGAAGGGCCTCGTCGTGGTGGCCATTCCGTTCATCGCGCTGGTCATCAGCGCCATCTCGTTCACCGTGGTCGAACGAGAACAGCGCAGCGCCAATGATTGGGTTGCGCGCTCTCTCCTCGTACGAAACACGACCGGGCGTGTAATCCGGTACCAAACCGATGCAGCCGCAAGCGTTCGAGGCTACCTTCTAACCGGTAACGTCGATTACCTGACACCTGCTCAGTAAGCGCTGCAAGATCTCCCAGAAACGCTCGCAGCCCTTGAATCGCTGGTACACGATAATCCGCAACAGTTCGCCCGCGCCAAGCAGATCCGGGATCTCTCACAAGAGAATATGTCGTTCCTGGCGCAACTGCAGAAGATCGCAGCCGGGGTCTCCAGCGATCCACCCGCAAGCGTTATCCAACAGCTTGACAAGGAACAGGCGACGCTGAATGATCTGCGCGATACGGTCAGCGCGATGCAAGCCACCGAAGATCATCTCCTGGCAGAGCGAACGGCGCGGGTCGACCACGTCAGGACGCTCGGTACGGGATTGATCGTGCTCAATCTCGCCATTGGCCTAGCCGGCGGGTTCTTTGCCATGATGCTCTTTACGACCGGCATCGTGCGCCGCGTCCAATGGCTCGATGGACAGACCGTACGCCTGGCGGCCGGCGTCGCCGTTGGGGCCGTCGATCTGAGATTCGCCGGTCTCTTCTTTCTGATCGCTTACGGGCTTGGTCTGATCCTCGATGTCATGACGCTTTTGCTGGAAGAGTTGAGCTTTCATCGCTATGAGGGGCTTGACGATCGAGCCTTGCTCATCCTCTGGGCGGCGCTGGAGCAATTCGGCTACCGGCAACTCACCGTCTACTGGCGCATGCGCGGCCTGATCCGCTTCCTCTGCGGCCGGCGCGACTGGGGCACCATGCAGCGCAAGGGTTTTGGGAGCCCGTCAGTTGGGTAGAAGTAGGCGCGCTTGGAGATGGTATGTAGGATCGTACGCTATGCGTCAGATCGGCATAAACCGCCCCCTCAGAGTGTGCCATCGTCCGAACATTGTCTCCTTCAGATTTCGTTCAGTTCCGCTCTCGATGATATGATCTCCGCAAGTGAAAACGCGACATCAACATGCCACCCCGAAGCGACCGTCCAGGTCACCCCCGACCACGTGGCATGCTCTTCGGCAAGCGTGATCTGCCATATAGAGGAGGATATCCGATGTGTCGGTTATCGATCAGATGACGTTGGCTTTTCAGTCTGCTGGTCGTGCTTAGCGGCCTCGGTGTCGGGTTCGGCTCCTCGTTCGGCGTCGCCCTGGCGGCTGGAGCGACCTACACCAGCTGCGATCAGGCCAACAGCTTTCCCACCGATCTCGCCGGCATCACCAGCGGCAGCGCCATCGACGCTGTTCCGTCCCTAACGATCAGCGTTCGAACCGTCTGCCTCAACGCCGACGGTCTCCCAATCATTAATCCGGCAAACTCCTTCAACATCAACACCGACCAGCGGGGTGTGCCGCGTCCACAGGGAACCAACTGCGATATTGGCGCCTACGAAGCGGCCACTATGACGACCAGCACCGTGGCAGCCGCCGCCAGCGTCGCTGATGCGGCCACCAGCGTCACCTTGAGCGCGACCGTTACCGTGCCGGCCTGTGCGGTTCCGGACAATGATTGTGGAGTCGTCAAGCTAGGCGCGGTCACCTTCGATATCACTGATTCAAGTAACAACCCGGTTGGCACCGATGTGTCGGGGAACGTCGCCAACGGCAGCGCCAGTGCAAGTTGGACGCTGCCGTCCAGCGTGGGCGCCGGTAACTACACCATTACCGCCAGCTACCACGACCCAAGCGGCGTCTACACCGACAGCCAGGGCACCAACAGGTTGACCATCACTAGTGGTCCCGCGGCGTCGCACAGTCTTTCACCGGGTGAAACCAGCGCCACCCTCGGCAGCGCAATCACCGGGTCGGCCACCGTGTCCGATACGGGGGGCAAGCCGGTGGCCGATGGCAACAGC
>CALAGB010000303.1 GCA_937891245.1 uncultured Thermomicrobiales bacterium
CTACAGCATGGACGGCTGGTACGGTCGCATCTTCACCGGCTGCGGCTTCTTCGATCCGGATAAGCCGATCAGCAAATACACCAAGAAGGAACTTCACGACCTGCTCCACAAGGAGCCGACCAAGATCAAGGTCGACGGGATCAATCTGACTTACGAGGGGCTGATCCCGAAGATCCAGAAGTCAATGCTCTCCAAGGATGTCGATGCGTTGCAGCCGCACATCCGCGCCTTCGTGGAACGGGCGATCACGTTCGGCACGTGCCCGGAGTGTGACGGCACCCGGCTCAGCGAGGCGGCGCGGTCGTCGAAGATCAACGGGATCAGCATCGCCGATGCCTGCGCGATGCAGATTAGCGATCTGGCCAACTGGGTGCGTGGACTGGATGAGCCGTCCGTGGCGCCGTTGCTGACCGCGCTCGGCGAAACGCTCGATTCGTTCGTCGAGATCGGTCTCGGCTATCTTTCGCTTGAGCGGCCGGCGAGCACGCTCTCCGGCGGCGAGGCGCAGCGTGTGAAGATGATCCGCCAACTCGGTTCCTCGCTGACCGACATCACCTACGTCTTTGACGAGCCGACAATCGGGCTGCATCCGCACGACATCCAGCGGATGAATGATCTACTGCTGCGGTTGCGCAACAAAGGCAACACGGTGCTCGTGGTGGAGCACAAGCCGGAAACGATCGCGATCGCCGATCACGTCATCGATCTTGGACCCGGCGCCGGTACGGCGGGCGGCTCGGTCTGTTTCGAAGGCACTGTTGAAGGGCTGCGTGCGAGCGGCACCATTACCGGCCGCCATTTCGACGACCGGGCCGCGCTCAAGACGGCGGGACGCAAGCCGACTGGCAAACTCGAAATTCGCGGTGCGACGAAGCACAACCTGCAAAACGTCGATGTCGACATCCCGCTCGGTGTGCTCTGCGTCATCACCGGTGTCGCCGGCTCCGGCAAGAGTTCGCTGATCGATTGCTCGGTGGCCGATCGCGAGGGCGTGGTGGTGGTTGATCAGGGCGCCATTCGCGGCTCGCGCCGCAGCAATCCGGCCACCTACACCGGCCTGCTCGATCCGATTCGCTCGGCGTTCGCCAAGGCCAACGGCGTCAAGCCTGCGCTGTTCAGCCCCAACTCCGAGGGCGCCTGCCCGAATTGCAACGGCGCCGGGGTGGTCTACACCGACCTGGCGATGATGGCGAGCGTCGCCACCGTCTGCGAGGAGTGCGAAGGGAAGCGCTTCCAGGCATCGGTGCTCGAATACCATCTCGGCGGCAAGGACATCAGTGAGGTGCTGGCGATGCCGGTGACCGAAGCCGAAGCGTTCTTCGCGGAAGGCGAGGCACGAGTCCCGGCCGCGCACAAGATTCTCACCCGGCTCGCCGATGTCGGCCTCGACTATCTCAGCCTCGGCCAGCCGCTCACGACGCTCTCCGGCGGTGAGCGGCAGCGGCTGAAGCTGGCGACACGGATGGGTGACAAAGGTGGCGTCTACGTTCTCGACGAGCCGACCACCGGCCTGCATCTCGCCGATGTCGAACAACTGCTCGGCTTGCTCGACCGTCTGGTCGACTCCGGCAAATCGGTCATCGTGATCGAGCACCATCAGGCGGTTATGACCCATGCCGACTGGATTATCGACCTCGGCCCCGGCGCCGGCCATGACGGTGGTCGCATCGTTTTCGAGGGCTCCCCGGCCGACCTCGTCGCCGCCCGCTCCACCCTCACGGGCCAACACCTCGCGGCCTACGTCGGCGCCTGATTCCGGCCGCCGCGCTCTGGCCCGGGACCGAGGTCCCGGGCTCCGTAGGCGAAGTTCCCTGCGGGGGACTGATGAGACGCTTTCACCTTTCCATTCCGCGCCCCCCTGCTGTCATGCTGAGCCGCCGCGAGGAATCTCTCTCCCCGTTCCCGACCGTCGTGCGCGAGGAAACGCGCGCGAGATGCTTCGCTGCGGCTCAGCATGACCGGCGAAGGGCGCGATGATTCTGCGAACGAACACCCACTCAGCCCCTTCAGTGGGCTTCGCCTCAGGAGCCCGGGCATTTATCCCCGGGCGGGGCCGGGGCGACGCTCCGCTCGGGATCCCACAACCCGCTCCCCCAGGCGGGGCCGGGGCGGCAACCCGCTCGGGATCCCACAACCCGTTCCCTCGGGCGGGGCCGGGGCGGCGTCCCGGTCATCGGCGCGGATCGACGTTCCCCCGGGATGGCCGGTTTATTCTACGAACGTCATTATCCCCCAACGTCCGCCCCCCCTCGGTTATCGGTTACTATAGGGGGCGGCACTCATATGGCCCGCGTGGGCGAAGACTGGGGGAGAACCGATGCCGGCTCGGAGCAAGGAATTTCAGCGGCGACTGGATGCCGCGGTCGACGACCCGAATCTGGCGACCGCGTTGCAACGCGCGCTTTCGACGTTCAACGAGCGTCGCACTGCCGCCTTTGCCGATCTCGATTTCCCGGCGATGCGGGCCGATTTGCACCGGCGCAAGGTCGATGCGATCAATCGTCTCCCCGAGTTGATCGAACAGTTCACGCAGCAGGCCGAGGCGGTCGGCGCGGTCGTCCATCTGGCAAAAACGCCGGAGGATGCCTGTCGCATCATTGCCGATCTGGCGGCCGAGCGAAAGATCAAGCTGGCCGTCAAGAGCAAGTCGATGGCGACCGAGGAGATCCGGCTGAACGATTACCTCGAAAAGCGCGGCATCGACGCCGTCGAAACGGACCTCGGCGAGTGGATCATCCAGTTGGCCGGTGAGCATCCATCGCACCTGATCGCCCCGGCCATCCACAAGACGCGCGAGGAGGTTGCCCAGATCTTCTCCAAGAAGCTGAAGATCAAGAAGGTCTCCGACGACCCGAAGGAGATGGTCAAGATCGCGCGCGCCCGGCTGCGTCAATCGTTCATCGACGCGGGCATGGGGATCACCGGCGCCAACGTCGCCATCGCTGATACCGGCACGATCGGCATCGTGACCAATGAGGGGAACGAGCGCTTCGTGGCCACACTCCCGCCGATCCATGTGGCCGTGCTCGGCGTCGAGAAGATCGTGCCCTCGATTGACGATGCTGTCGCCATATTAAAGCTCCTCCCCCGCTCCGGCACCGCCCAGAAGATCACGAGTTATGTCTCGTTTATCACCGGCCCAAGCCGATCGTCGGACATCGAACTCGTCTCGGTCGTCGGCGTGCATGGGCCGAAAGAGATGCACATCGTGCTGCTCGACAACGGCCGCATGGAAGCGCGACTCGATCCGGAACTGCTCGATCCGCTCTACTGCATCCGTTGCGGCGCCTGTTCGAACGTCTGCCCACCGTATCAGGTCGTCGGTGGCCACTCCTTCGGCTATATCTACACCGGCCCGATCGGCCTGCCGCTGACGGCGATTCATCATGGGCTCGGCAACGCCGCGGATCCGCAGAGCCTCTGCCTTTCCTGCAACGCCTGCGCCATGGTCTGCCCGGCCGAAATCCCGATCCCGCAGCTGATTCTCAACGTGCGTAGCCGAGTGACCGAGAAATTCGGCCTACAGCGGATGAAGGACGAGGCGTTCGACCGCTGGACCGATCCGGCGGAGGGCGATCGCTGGGTGCGCCGGGCCGCGCTGGCGGCCACACCGCTGAAGGATAGCGATGGCTTCATCGAGAAGATCCCCTTCCAGAAGAAGCTCACCGCAGGGCGGCATTTGATCGCGCCACCGCGTAAACCGCTACGCGATCGCGCCGAACGTATCATCCGCGAGGGGACGCCGAACGGACGGCGGTTCACCGAGAGCAAGGCGGCCGGCCTGCGCGTCGCCTACTTCCCCGGCTGCCTGACCGATCGCGTCCTGCCGGAAATGGGCGCCGCTACGATCCGTGTCCTGCACGCCTGCGGCTGCGAGGTGAGCTTCCCCCAGGCGCAGCATTGCTGCGGCCTCGTCGCGCTTAACTCGGGCGATCGAGCACGCGGTCGCGTCATGGCCGAGCAGACGATCGAGATGCTCGAAGCGGTGCAGGCCGACTGGGTGGTGACGAACTCGACCAGTTGCTATGCGGCGATGGTGCAGGACTATCAAAACCTCTTCGCCGATGCGCCCGGCTGGCAAGAACGCGCGGCGACCCAGTCGCGGCGGCTGATCGACGTGACGACCTTCCTCGACACGGTCGCCCAACTCGGCCCGGAGACGTGGTCGACGCCCGGACCGCGCGTCACCTATCACGATGCCTGCCAGTCGCACAACGCGCTCGGTATCCACGACGGACCCCGCCGCATCATCACCGAGGTGCTTGGGCTGGAACTCACGGAAATGCACGATTCGAGCGTCTGCTGCGGCTTCGGCGGTTCCTTCTCAACCGACTATCCGGCGATCTCCGCCATCATCGCCGGGCGCAAGCTCGACAACGCCGGCCGCACCGAGGCCGACGTCATCGTCGCCGACAACCCCGGCTGCCTCATGCAGATCCGCGGTGCGCTGCACGCCCGACAGAGCTCACAGCGAGCCCTGCACCTGGTCGAGCTGATCGACGAACGGCTTCGTTATCTAGGGTGAGAGTCGCATACGCGATAGTAACGCCGCGGTAGCCGGACGGTTAGGCTGCCGCGTCACTTGCATCTGTATCATGCGGATCGGTGGGGCATTGCGGGCATTTCCCGAGTCCTAAATCGTGGGCAACCCATGCATGGACTTTTTCCGCAACATCAGCAAGGTCGACGAAGTCGACTGACTTGTAGATTTGTCCCGCCAAGTCGGTTGGTAGTCGAGGCGCCGATTTATCCTTTAACATCGCACATCGTCGGCCGGTCATTAGCATTGCACCTAACTCGAGTATCACATTGTAGTTCAGGCCATTTCCCGCGTGGTTTTCAAGAAGACCAATCCCATACTGGCACGCCCACATATGGGCGCCTATATTTCCGAGAAGATCGTCGTCAATCTGCCGGTCGGATGCGAGGTGTAGTACGAGACCATGCAATGAAAGAGTTCCTCGAATTATCTCGATTGCGCCCTGGACAGGATCCGAGATGATCGATTCATTCCTTGATTTCGGGAATCGAGTCATACAAAACACGTTTGATTCAAATGGGAATCGTTCCAATAGGCTGGCAATCCCTTTACTCCATCGCGGTGGTGCTAACTCAGGTGGAAGAACCGTGTGACGGACATGTGCGAAGTCCGCCCCAGGGTATCCGGAGACTTCAACATCTATGGCTGCCACATCTGCTCCTTCGAGGAGTTTGCGCACTTCTTCGCGGCCCTCGGGTGTCAGCGACCAACTTGGTTTGGCCGAGTGGTGTATTACGCGTTCCCTCTCCCGAAGCCGGCCTAACGTGGCGTTGATATTCGACGGAACGGGGAGCCGATAGTCCTCAAATGTCGCCGCGACCTCGGCAGGCGTGAACCAAGCATCGCCGTTGCGAATACCAGCTATATGCCCGAGCACCAGGACCCGGTTCATGGCGGAAGGCAACCTCTGAAGCCACAGGATGAAGCTCCCTTGGCTCATGACGCGATTCCGGCAAGACGCTTGACGAGGGCAGCGGCTTCGATCCACCCTTGGCGATTCATCTTTACTTCGCGACCGGTGCCTGTTCCCTTAGACATAATTAATTCCTTCATGCTCTTGATTGATGCGGAAAAATTAGTCGCATCGAGCACTCCCATTTTCAGACATTGAGCGCGAATCTCTGACACTAAGGTATATTCTTCGAATCTCGTCCCTTGACGTGCGGCAACGAAAAGGAGAGCAACCTGCTTGGTCGCGGCACTCAGCTTCGGCGCCAACTTGCTCGGATGGACGCGAATTTCGATCGCTTCGTCGTTCACATTGAAAACGCTTGAAGCGATATTCGGCTCAATATCCAGTATCTCACAGAGAGAAGCCAATTGTGACGTGATCGAAGACTTGTCGGGCGATCTTGGGTTGGATACGACTGAGCCACCAGCGCCGTTCGTGGTCAATTGCAGTAGCATGTCAACTGCTTTCCCGAACGCGACTGGACGAACGTCGTTAGGCACGTTCGCCTCTTCAATAGCCTGTGTCGCGCGAACTAATATCTCCGTGACTTCCATCAGTCCCCCATTTCAGGTCAAGGTCACGAACAGCCATTATGTATTCGGCATCGCTGCTCAGCCCACAATATACTAGTAGATTAGTCCTGACCCGAGTGCTCGTTAGTATAACTCGCGACTTCGGTCAGTGGTGGCCTGATCCTGCAAGGCGTTCGATGAGTTGTCTGGCTTCCTGCAACCCCGGTTTAGAAAGCCGATACTCTCGAGATGCTCCTTTGTTCCGAGGCGGCATGAGTTCTTGCTTCATGCCTTTGAGCGCTCGCGCAAAATTTGGTGCATCGTACTTCTTGTACTCTTCGCACCACTTGCGTATCTCGTCTACGCTGGTCCAAGAGTCCTCAAGCCCCGAACATTGTTTAGCAGCCACTATTAGGAGAGCAATTTCGCGCGTGCCCGACATCTTTGAAGAAGAAAACTTGTCCGGTGGGACGATAAGCGAAACGATCCCGTCAGACTCGACAAATACGTGTTCAATGACGTCAAGGTTCAGAGACAGCCGGCTTGCTATGTTATCCAGGATTTCGGAGACAACTTCTCCTGTGAATCGAGCAGGAATCGGAGACAAGTTCCCACTCAGCGGGAGTGTAGACGTGGCTTGGCTTGAGCCAATCAACATGTCAACGGCCTTGCCAAACGCAGTTGCTTGCATGGAATCGGGTATGTTGCATTGCTCGACGATCTTCGCTGCCTGTTCGAATACCTCGCTTAATCGGTCGATCGAGTCCATATCTGGCGCCTCCAAACGGTTCAATAACCGGACGATTCGGTTGATTAATACGACGATGTATGACCGGGGTCTATTATGAATGCTATTCTCGTCAACGTCAAGAGATATTCGGAAGAATCTTCGAGATTTGAATCATACATATTCGTAGCGTAACCCACGTCGCTTTGGATATTGGGGTAATGTTGGTCTCATGGGGCGTACGTTCGGCTGAGAGGAGCTGATGCAGTAATCCTGAGAGGTATCGTGTGGTGATGATGATGTATGAAGCGCTCATTGGTTGCCTCTTCAGTCGCCACCCTTCGATCGGGGCGGTGATGGTGATAGTCGCTTACATGAAATCGATCCCGAGCAGTCTGGAGTCCGCATGAGGTGGGGAGCGCGATGCGAGTTGTTATGTGTGTAGCGCGGTGGCGCCATGAAATCTGCTCTTGAATCCCGATCGGCCACGATCGGGATTCAAATGTCTGTAGGCGTGGGTTCGTTTGGAGAGATACCGGAGGAGGAATGCAATTCAGTATTGCGAGCTATGGCGTGTGAATGCTGTTGGGTCTTTTGTCGTTGTTATGGCGGCCCCTGAAGGCAACTTACTTCTGCGGAG
>CALAGB010000304.1 GCA_937891245.1 uncultured Thermomicrobiales bacterium
ATTGCTGATGCTCGGCCCGAAAAAGGCGGACTTGCCCTATTCCAGCGAAGACATTTCGCTCCTCCGCACCGTGGCGAATCAGCTGGCGGTCGCGGTTGACAACGCCCGGCTCTACCAGCGGACCCGGGATCTGTATCTTTCAAGTATTCGAACGCTCGCCGCGACCGTCGACGCCAAGGACCCGTATACCCACGGTCATTCGGAGCGCGTTTCGGCGTATGCCCGCTCGATCGCGGTGGCCCTCGGGTTGAGTCATGATGATATTGAGTCGATCGAACTCGCCGGCCTTCTGCATGACATCGGCAAGATCGGTATCCCCGATGCGATTCTGCAAAAGCCGGGGCGTCTTGATCCTGATGAGCGCGAAATGATCATGGAACACGCGGCACTGGGTGCGAAAATCATCTCCGAGAACGCGTCGTTGATGCCGCTCGCGGCGCTCGTGCGGCACCATCACGAGTGGTTCAACGGCAACGGATATCCTGACGGAATTGCCGGTTACGATATCCCGCTTGGTGCCGCGATCATCTCAGTTGCCGATACCTATGACACGATGACGACCGATCGCCCGTATCGCGCCGCTCCTGGCAAGGAGAAGGCACTGGCCGAGTTGGAACGCTGCAGCGGCACCCAATTCCGGCCGGATGTCATCGACGCATTTCTCAAGACGATGCGCGTCGATTCGGATGAACATACGACGGTTAGTTCGGCGCAAATACCGTATTCGGTTACCGGTCGAATCTCTACCGTCGACACACGGGCCATGCGCATCATCTATCGTGTGGTACAGATGATTGGCGACGTCACTGAAATCGACAGCTTCGTGCGGCGTGTCATCGCGTTGATTCAACCCGAGATCGGTACCGGCACCATCGATATCTACTTCGTCGATAGTGTCAGCGGTGATCTGGTCAGTCAGACGCGAACGGACGAACAGTCGAACAGCGCGGAACTACGGATCGCGAAGGGGAGCGGCCTGATCGGCTGGTCGGCCGCCCACGGCGTTCCAGCGCGCGTCGACGATGCGCGCTTCGATTCACGTGGGAACGCCGGTCGCTATCCCAAGACGCGCGCGCAACTCGTCGTGCCGTTGCTCATCGATGACAAGACGATCGGGGTGATCGATGTGCAGAGTCGTCGCACCGGTGCCTATACGCTCGACGACGAAACGCTCCTGATCATCGTGGCGCAACAGCTCGCGCAAGTGATCGAGGTCGCGCAGCTTCATGACCAACTGAAGAAGAACGCGATACTCGACGGACTCACGGGCGTGGCGAATCATCGCTTCTTCTACCAACGGTTGGAAGAGGAACTCGCTCGATCCAACCGCTCGGGTGAGCCGGTCTCGCTGCTCTTGTTGGATGTCGACGGACTCAAACAGTTGAATGACACGCATGGCCACGTCGTCGGCGATGCGGCGCTTCGGACGATCGGCGCCATGCTGCAGCGAGAATCGCGCACGATCGACATCGTCGCCCGTTACGGCGGCGATGAGTTCGCTATCATTCTGCCGGGAGTCGGTGCCGATGGCGCCCGCCGCTACGCGAATCGTGTCGCCAGTACCGTCGAGGGCGCAACCTTCGAGCTCAATGACGAGATCATTCCGCTTCCTTCGGTTTCATGGGGGAGCGCGACGCTCGGTGTCGACGGTGATCGGGCGGTCACACTTGTGGCGGCCGCCGACGCACGCATGTACCGCCATAAATTCGATATTCCGGAATCCACGCCGCATTCGACGGTCACCACTCAGGTTGGCTAGTACCCCCTCCACCCCGGCGCCGGTCGGGAAGTCCGATGCGCGTCATTTGTTATAGTCAGTAGCGGCTTCGGTGACCGCCGCGTGATCAGGTAGTGGCGCCTCGGATAAGGTCAGGCTTTCATGGACCGTGCGAATCGCAAATGTGTCATGCTGCTCATCACGCCGACGAGCTACCGTGGCGGCGCCTTCAACGCCGCGGCTCACCGGCTCGCTATCGACGTGGTTCACGGCATCGACGTGCCTGACACGCTTTCTCGCGAATGGGACGTTGAGCTGCCGCTCGATTTCAGCCGACCACACGTATCAACCGATCGGATCGCTGATTTCGTCGCTGATCATCCCGTCGATGCGATCATCTCTGTTGACGATAGCGCCTCGATTCTGGCCGCAATGGCCACGAGCCGACTTGGCCTCCCCGGGAACGATCCAAATGCGGCCCTGGCCGCTCGCGACAAACATGTTATGCGACGTCTGCTAGCCGAACATGGTGTGCCGGTACCGGTCTTTCGTGCCTTTCCGGCCTACGCAGACCCCCTCGCGACGAGCACGGCGATCGACTTCCCCTGCGTAGTCAAACCGACGCTCCTTTCCGGAAGCCGCGGCGTCATTCGGGCAAATGATCCGGACGAATTCGTCCAGGCGGTGATGCGAACGCGGGGTGTGATCCATGATGATGGCGAAACGCTGGAAAGCGCCACCGTCCTCGTTGAGGATTTCATCCCTGGATTCGAAGTCGCGCTCGAGGGGCTGTTGGACGCCGGGGAACTGCAGGTGCTGGCACTCTTCGATAAACCCGATCCGCTCGATGGGCCGTTTTTTGAAGAGACGATCTATGTGACACCGTCACGCCTCCCGGCGGACGTGCAGTCAGCCATTGCCGACTGCACCCGACGGGCGGCCGAGGCGCTCGGTTTGCGCGAGGGTCCGGTTCATGCCGAGCTGCGGGTGAATGAGCAGGGTCCCTGGATTCTGGAGATCGCCGGGCGTTCGATCGGAGGCCTCTGCTCCACCATTCTCGAGTTCGGAACCGGCTACGCTCTCGAAGAGTTGATCCTGATGCAGGCAACCGGTACGCGCGTCCGCGGCATGAAACGGAACGCGGGCGCGGTCGGGGTGATGATGATCCCGATCCCGAGCGGCGGTATCCTGCGCAGTGTCAGCGGGATCGAAGAGGCCAACCAGGTTCCGGGTATTACCGGTATCGAGATCACGGCGCGGGTCAATCATTCGATCGTGCCGCTACCGGAAGGCTCGAGCTATCTCGGCTTCATCTTCGCGCGCGGCACAACGCCGAGAGAGGTCGAGCAGTCGTTGCGCGACGCTCATGATCGACTTGAATTCCGGATCACGCCGGAAATTCGGCTCCGCACCGTCGCGATCGGCAATAGCGGGAGATGACTACACGGCTCCGAGCTGTGCCATCAGGTGATAAACGTCCGCGCTCACCCAGTATTCAACTATCTTCCCGGAATCGATACGCATGAGATCCATGCCGTGATATTCAACCGTTGTCCCCGGCGGCGCGCCCGCACCGGGAATCCCACCGGCGTAGACGCCCTCGCTCATCCAGCGCGCTGCGAGAAGATCGTCACGCGCGACTGGGCCGACTTCGATGTCGAACGTCATTTCGTGAAAGAGAGATCGGCCCATCTCCACCATCTGCCGGATTCCAGATGGGCCGCGAAATGACGTTGAGGAAGAAGACGAAGGCGGGGAATGGACAATACAGCCGGGCGCGACAATCTCCTCGGCGATGCTCAGATCGCCATTCCAAAGCGCCATCCACCGCGCATAGAGTTCGCCAACAGCGGGCACACTCATAGACGACTACTTCTTTCGGGGTGCGCCGCCGCCCTTGGCCGGTGCTCCGCCGGAACCAGCCGGAGTCCATCCCTCCGGCATGCGCGCACCTTCACCGAAGAAGTACTCTTCCATCTGCTGCCGCAGCAGTTTGCGGTCATCAGGATCGGCTGGGTTGAGCGCGTAGTGGTTAATCAGAATCGTCTGATGTTCGCGCCACATGTCCCAAGCCTGCTCCGAGACATTCTCGAAAATACGCTCACCGAGCGCGCCGGGGAACGGCCGCTTTTCAAGACCGGGAAGCTCGCGCCCGAGCTTCACACACTGGACCAACCTTGCCATGGTCGTCTCTTTTCCGCGATCGCTACAATCACCAATCAAGCCTAGCGAAGGGGACTGCCTGTGTCAAACGATGTATCTTCCGACGCTCGCCGCGGCATCTCCATCGTCGTTCTCGGCCGGCGCTGCCCCTTCACCGCTCTTCCCTTCGAGCGCCTACTTGCTACCGGCGTTGAAATACGCGCCCTCATACTCTCATCAACCGCCCCTATGGGAAACGCGGTTCGACTCCGTCGTTACCGCCCGTCGATTGGTTTTGGCAACGTACCGGACTCCATTGAACGCACCGCCGGTGAACATGGCGTTCCCCTGTACGAGGTTCGCCGCCCATTGGGTGCGCAGCTTCGTTCGGTTCTCGAACAGCACCAGCCCGATCTGCTCGTTACGGCGTGTTTCCCGTGGCGTATCCCGGCGCGGATTCGAGAAGTAGCCCACCTCGGCGGCGCCAATCTTCATCCGTCGCCGCTACCCCAATTTCGCGGTCCCGACCCGCTGTTTTGGGCATATCGATCGGGATGTCGCAACTGGGGCACAACCGTGCACATGCTCGGCGACGCATTCGATGCAGGGGCAATTCTAGCGCAATCTGGTCTCCTCATTCCCGATGAAATGCCGGGTGACGAACTCGAACGGCAAGCCGCGCTGCTTGGATCCGATCTCCTTCTTGAGGTCATCTCACGAGCGGGCGGTGAAGCCCTTCATGGCAGCAGTCAGAATGAAACCGAGGCATCCTATCAGACCTGGCCGAACGCCGATCAGCTGATCGTCGATCACAGCTGGACCGTCCAGCACGTGATCAACTTTGTGATTGGGGTGCGACCGCTCGGCTACGAACCGCTGGTCGACACAGCGAGTGGAATGCGCGTGGTTGAGTCAGCTCGCCTCGCGGATCGAGAGGCGTCCGGTGGAGAAGCGTGGCTCGACGAACAGACAGTGCGAATGTCGTTCGCCGACGGGGTAATCGAGTTCAGCGTCGCCTAAGGAGCCGCTAACGACTCGACGCGATGCGGCGGCGCCAATCGTCGAGCGTATCCGCAAGCGACTGTTCAAAGGCGACGGTCGGTTGCCAGCCGGTTGCTTCTCGGAGTTTCGTCGCATTACCAACCAATACCGGTATGTCCGATGGTCGAAGCCGTGCCGGATCCTCGTGCACATCAACCTGGACGTCGGTCAGCCGTAGGAGTTGATCGAGAACGGATTGAATCGGACGAGCAACGCCGCTGGCCACATTGAACACGTCACCAGCGAAGTCGGCCTGCGCCACCAGCGCATACGCGCGTACGACATCGCGAACATCCAGAAAATCGCGCCGCGCTTCGAGATTTCCCACCAGTAGCACCGGATCGGCACGCCTCGCTTCGATCTCCGCGATCTGTCGCGCCAGGCTGGAGACGACGAATCGATCGTTCTGGCCGGGACCGATGTGATTGAACGGCCGAACGCGCACGATGCGCATCCCATAGCTCAAGGCGTACTGTAATCCGAGCAGATCCTGCGCCGCTTTACTCACCGCGTACGGATTCCGGGGACGGAACGACTGTGTTTCGCGAATCGGAGTCGCTTCCGCCGGAACGTCGCCGTAGATATCGGCGGAGCTCACGATGACGATAATCGGATCAAGCCGGGCAGCGCGGCAGGCTTCCAGCAGATTGACCTGCCCGATGACATTTGTGGTCAGCGTCCCGGCAGGGTTCGCGACGGCTTTCGGCACGTAGGCCTGTGCCGCGAGGTGAAAAATGATCTCCGGTTCGTGATGCGCGATCACTCGCTTCGTCAGGTCGGCATCGAGCAGATCGCACGACAGCATGCGTGCTCCGTTGAGCGGAGCCGCCGCGTGCGACTGCAATCCGGTGATGTCCCAATTCGTCGACGCAATGAGATGGCCGGCAAGATGCCGGCCGGCGAATCCGCTTGCTCCGGTGATCAAAATACGCGGGCGAGCCGGCTCGCCCGCGTCAGGCCAGTCAGACATCAGCGTGCGGTCGTCATCCGTGATTCCGTGAGCCCAGCAGCGTCACGTAGCGCATCAACCATATCCAGCTTCTCCCACGGGAGATCGAGATCGGGCCGGCCGAAATGCCCATAGGTGGCGACCTGTCGGTAGAGTGGTCGCATCAGATCGAGGTCACGGATGATCGCGGCCGGTCGCAGGTCGAAATGCGCGTTAATCAACTCGACGATGAGATCTTCTTCGACATGCTCGGTGCCGAACGTCTCGATGTGAAGCGATACGGGGCGAGCCTTCCCGATCGCATACGAGACCTGGAGCTCGAAGCGATCGGCCAGTCCGGCCGCTACCACGTTCTTGGCGACGTAACGGGCAGCGTAGGCACCGGAGCGGTCGACTTTTGTCGGATCCTTACCCGAGAAGGCGCCGCCACCATGCCGCGCCATACCGCCATATGTATCGACAATGATCTTGCGTCCGGTCAGACCGGCATCGCCCATCGGTCCACCGACCGAAAAGCTTCCGCTCGGGTTGATGTAGATCTTCGTGCCGGCATCCAGGAGGTCGGACGGAATGACGCGCCGGATAATCTCATCATCCAGTTCGCGTTCCATTTGCTTCTGCGTCACGGCCGGATCGTGCTGAGCTGATAGTACAACTGTCTGCACGCGAACCGGTTTGCCGTAATGATATTCGACCGTCACCTGGCTCTTGCCATCGGGCCGGAGATAGGCAATTTCGCCCGACTTACGCGCCTCGGCCAGCCGCCGCGACAGTTTGTGCGCCAGCGAGATGGTGAGCGGCATGTATTCAGGCGTCTCATCGCAGGCGAAGCCGATCATCATTCCCTGATCGCCGGCCCCGATCGCTTCTAGCGGATCGCCGTCGTCCATGTCCCGTGTTTCGAGTGAGCGCCCAACTCCGGCCGAGATCTCCTTCGATTGCTCTTTGATCGAGGTCGCGACACCGGTCGTCTCGGCATCAAACCCGAATTTGGCGCGGGTATACCCGACTTCCTCGATCGTTTGGCGCGCGATCGCCGGAATATCGACATACGTATCCGTCGTGATCTCGCCGAAGACGAGCACCAGTCCCGTTGTCGCCGCTGTCTCGCAGGCGACCCGGCCGTCTG
The DNA here is from genome assembly GCA_937891245.1 of uncultured Thermomicrobiales bacterium. GTDB lineage: Bacteria > Chloroflexota > Chloroflexia > Thermomicrobiales > Thermomicrobiaceae > CALAGB01. The sequence goes on from CALAGB010000304.1 coordinate 6,979, forward strand.
GATCCTTCGCGATGATCGCGTCAAGTACCGCGTCGGAAATCTGATCGCACAGCTTGTCCGGATGCCCTTCGGTTACCGACTCCGACGTGAAAAGCGTCCGGGCGGACCGGGTGAAACTCGTGCTCAATGGCTGCCTTCCTTACCCTAAGACGGGCGTGCTGTCCTCGCCTGAAGCGACGTGCTCGGTGAGCGTCAACCGATGACTAGGTCCCAGACTGCCACGACGTGAGATAGCGCTCCTGCTCCGGAGTCAAGGTGTCGATGCTTACACCCATACTGTGCAGCTTGACACGCGCGATCTCGTGGTCGATATCGGTCGGAACGCCATGAACGATATGCTCCAACGTGCCTTGTTCCTTCACGAGGTACTCGCAGGCGAGCGCCTGGTTAGCGAAGCTCATGTCCATCACACTCGCGGGGTGCCCTTCGGCGGCGGCAAGATTAATCAGCCGGCCATCGCCAAGTACAACGATGCCGCGCTCCGGCGTCAGCCGGTACTCCTCGACGAATGGTCGCAATTCACGCCGCCCTTCGGCGGCGAGTTCGTCGAGGATCTGCAGATTAATTTCGCTGTTGAAATGGCCCGCGTTACAGATAATCGCGCCGGCTTTCATCCTCTCAAAATGCGCGCGATCGATGACATTGATATCACCCGTCGCGGTGATAAAGATGTCACCTTTGTCACTCGCGTCAAGCATGGTGGAAACGACGTAGCCATCCATCACCGCTTCGAGCGCGCGAGTCGGATTGACTTCGGTCACGATCACATGTGCGCCCATGCCGCGCGCGCGCATCGCGATGCCGCGGCCGCACCAGCCGTAGCCCGCGACAACGATTGTTTTGCCGGCCAACAAGATGTTCGTCGCCCGGATAATGCCGTCGAGCGTGCTCTGTCCGGTGCCGTAGCGATTGTCGAAGAAGTGCTTGGTATCGGCATCGTTGACCGCGATCACGGGGAAATTTAGCACCCCTTCGTGCTCCATGGCACGCAGCCGGATCACGCCCGTTGTCGTCTCCTCGGTCGAGCCGATCATGTCCGGCAGGAGATCGCGCCGGTCTTTGTGCAACGTCGTTACCACGTCGGCGCCGTCATCGATCACGATGTTGGGCCGGTGCGCGAGCGCCTGCTGAATATGCCGATAGTACGTCTCGCCGTCCTCGCCCTTGATCGCATAGACCTGGAAGCCGTCGGAAACGAGCGCGGCGGCGACGTCGTCCTGCGTCGAAAGCGGGTTGCTGGCGCAAATCACGGCATCGGCACCACCGGCCTTCAGGGCGTACGCGAGATTAGCGGTTTCGGTTGTGACATGGACGCAGGCGACAATTCGAACACCTTCGAGCGGGCGTTCCTGGCTGAAGCGCTGGCGGATCTCGGCGAGTACCGGCATTTCACGCGCGGCCCAATCGATGCGGCGTTTGCCCTGATCGGCCAGCGCGAGATCACGAATATCGTAACGTGCGTTCGCGGTTTCGTTCACGAACGTTCCCTTCACTTCTTTGCGGATCTCCGCGCGACTCGTATGCAAGAGATATCGATCGGTCTGCCCGGATGGACGAAGCGAATGTGCGGCGACACGCATAAAAAAGACAGCATCTCGTGAGCGAGAAGCCGTCTGACTTCTGGCTCACTCTCATCTTCCAGCGACGTCGTCGCTGCCGGAATTGGCACCAAGCAGCTAGCTGCCGGTTGCCGGGCTTCCTCGGGCCGTCCCCTCCACCACTCGGGATAAGAGAGAGCAATATTCATTTTCCGCACTATAACACAGTGCCTGGCACCGGACAAACACGCAGCGACATCGCTATCTGGCGCCGATTGCGCGTGCCACGGCCTCAACATCTGCCAGCGGCACATCGTTCACGATGTCGACGATTCCGATCTTCTTCCCCGGCAAGATCCAGGTCAACACGCCGCTCACCGCCTTCTTATCGCTCCAGATATGCTCCATCACCTCGGCGAGTTCGCCGTCGAACTCTGCCGGCAGCTGCAGGCGATCGAGCACCGCGTTCTGTCGTCTTGCGATAATCTCGGTCGAGCGCCCGAGTCGAATAGCCAGAGCGATCGCGGCGCGCATCCCGAGCGCGATCGCTTCACCGTGAACATAACGGTAGTTCGACGCTTCCATGGCGTGACCGAGCGTATGGCCGTAGTTCAACACCCGTCGGAGCCCCGCTTCGCGCTCGTCGCCCTGCACGACGGCACGCTTGATTCGGACGTTATCGGTGACGATGCTCGCCATGAAATCGACAGCGCGCAGTTCAGCGTCACTCGCGTTTTCGATGCGCGACAGGAGCCGGGGTTCCACGCCGCCGGTAGCCGTCGTCTCGATCATGCCGTGCTTGATGATCTCCGCCCAGCCGGCACGCCATTCTCGCTCGGGCAACGTGGCCAGAACCGTTGGATCGGCGATAACCAACTGCGGCTGGTAAAAAGCGCCGATCAGGTTCTTACCCCGCGCGTGGTCGACTCCGGTCTTGCCGCCGACACTACTATCGACCATCGCCAGCAGGCTCGTCGGAATCTGAACCAACCCAACGCCTCGAAGCACGATCGCTGCCACAAATCCAGCGAGATCGCCGACGACGCCGCCACCCAACGCGACAACGACGTCACGGCGGTCGATGCGACCATTGAGCAATTGATCGAGCAAGCGGCTAACCTGTTCGAACGACTTGCTCGTCTCACCCGCGGGCACTGCCAGCAGGTCCGCTTCAAATCCAGTCGACTCCAGGGATTCACGAACAGGCTCAGACCAAAGCGGCGCTACATTCGAATCTGAGATGATCCAGGCTCGCCGGGCCGCCGGAAAGCGGCGTCTAATCAACCGACCGGCGGATTCGAGCAAGCCCGACGCGACGTAGAGATCGGACCGACCGGTCGGAACGCCCAGAGTGCCGATCGGGAGCGGGAGTTCGCCGCACTGGGCAGCGCGCACCAGGCGCTCCGCGTCGTCGACCACATCTTCGAGCGACTTGCCTCCGGTTTCGATTTCGGCATCCGCACGCTCATAGTACGGGCGACGCATCCGCCACATTCGCTCCAGATCAGCCACAGGATCGTTCGACACAAGTAAGGGCCTGACCGTCGACGAGTCAGCCGCGACCTGTCGTTGCAAGCGTTCGATCAACTCTTCCGGCTGCGCCGTGAGATGAATGATCAAACTCTCCGGTCGCATCGAAACCCAGTTCGCCTCGTCGAGGACCGCGCCGCCGCCGGTCGCGATGACCAGGTTCGGTCGTGTGCACGCGTCCTCCAGCAATCGTCGTTCGGCCGCGCGAAACACCGATTCACCCTGGCGCCGAAAAATCTCTGAAATCCCGTGGCCAAATAGCTTGACGATTTCGTCGTCGATGTCGATCGCGTCGAATCCAAGACGCGCGGACAGACGTCGCGCAACGCTCGATTTGCCCGTCCCGCTGAGCCCAATCAGAATGACCCGCTTCATCGCTTCCCCTGAATCTGACGCGAACAATCGCCGGCATGTTCTGGCGCGTGCCAATCGCGCGTCACAGTATAGCGTTCAGTCGCTCGGGTTCGCGCCCCTCGTTTCGTGACGATAACCCGCGTCGCGCGGTTTGGCGGGAATGGGAGCCTGACGATTGCGCCATGACGTCATACGAGAGCGATGTTATTGTAAAATGACCGGCGCTCGTGGGCACACCCGCCGCGTCAAGCGGTAGACGACGGGCAAGACCGCGCTATACTTGGAAACATGATCGCCTGACACAAATCTCGTTTCAGCGCGTAAGTCTGAGCATGGGTCGCTGGTGTGGCGATCGTGGGAAGAGGATGAATGGACCATATCCTAATCGCCGACGACGATGCCGGGATCCGCGGGATGCTCCGTGATTTTCTTGAGGATGAGGGCTTCTCGGTCGAAGAGACCGATGATAGTGATCAGGTGGTCGCGGCCATTCGCGGCGACGATCCGCCAATCCTCGTGCTGATGGACGTCCGCATGCCGAAGAAGACCGGCATCGACGTCCTCCGCGAACTGTCGGAGGATCAGGGTAGCCAGCTGCCGATCATCATCATGACCGCGTATGGCAGCGCCAGTCTCGCCATCCAGGCGATGCAGCTCGGTGCCTACGACTACGTCACCAAGCCGTTCGATCTCGACGAAGTGCTTATCACGATTCGCCGGTTCATCGAGCATCATCGGCTCTTGCAGCGCGTCGCCCAATCCGGCGCTACACGCGGGGATCATGACCCAAACGAGTACATCATCGGCAATAGCAGCGCGATGCAGGAGGTCTACAAGATTGTAGGGCGTGTCGCCGCGTCCGATGCGACCGTGCTCATCGCGGGCGAAACCGGCACCGGCAAGGAGTTGGTCGCGACGGTTATTCACCGCAATTCCGGCTACTCCGGCGGGCCGATGATCAAAGTCAATTGCGCTGCCTTGCCGGAGACGCTCCTCGAAAGCGAGCTGTTCGGCCACGAGAAGGGTGCGTTCACCGGCGCGATCAACCAGCGCAAGGGCCGCTTCGAGATGGCGCACAAGGGCACAATCTTCCTCGACGAAGTCGGCGAGATGACGCTCGCCACGCAGAAGAAGCTTCTGCGCGTGTTGCAGGAACGCGAGTTCGAGCGCGTCGGCGGCTCTATCACGGTTAAGGTTGACACCCGTGTCATCGCCGCCACCAACAAAGTGCTGTCGCAGGAAGTGAGTGATGGTCGGTTCCGGCAGGATCTCTACTACCGGCTCAACGTCATCGCGATCTACCTGCCGCCGTTGCGCGAGCGGAAGGAAGATATCCCGCTCCTGGTCGAGCATTTCCTCAACAAGCATCGCTACTCGTCAAGCTCGGCTCCAACACGTATCTCGACCTCGGCGATCCAGCGACTGATGGAACACGACTGGCCGGGGAACGTTCGTGAACTTGAAAACATCATGGAGCGCGCCATCGTTCTGTCACAGGGTTCGATCATCACCGACGAGCACATCAGCTTCTCGAGTTCTGCCGACGGGCACATTATCGACATCGCGCAGCGCGTCCGTAACCACAGCACCTTGCGCGATGTGCAGCAAGAGGTCGAGAAGCAGATGCTGATCGAAGCGCTCAAACAGTGCGACGGGGATCAGGTGGCCGCCGCTGACGCGATCGGTCTCGAGTTGCGCGAGTTCCAACAGCGTCTTTCGGATTACGGGCGGCACAGCAACTTGCCAACCGAAGTCGCGCTCTGACACCAGTGCTGTGCGCTTCAACATTCCAGAACACTTCGTGCGCACGCAGATCGACCTCCAGGGCGAGGCAGGTCTTGACTGGTTGGCGGGCTTACCCGCATTGGTCGAAACGTGTGCCGCCCACTGGAACCTCACGATCGACGGCATGATGGAACCGCTGACCTACAACTTCCTGGTCAGCGCTCGCCGATCAAGCGGCCTCCCGGTTGTCCTTAAACTCTGTCCACCGGACGGCGAATTCGCATCACAACGGGCAGCGCTGCATCATTTCGCCGGCAACGGTGCCGTCCGTCTCCTCGGCTGGAACGAACCAAGGGACGTATTGATGTTGGAGCGCTGCGTACCCGGGCATTCGCTCCATACGCTGACCGACGACGAAGCGATCGAGGTCGCCGGCTCGACCATGCGTCGACTGTGGAAACCATTGATGACCGCGGCGGCGTTCCCGACGTTGGACGATTGGGCCAAAGGCTTCCACCGCTTGCGGCACCATTACGTTGGCACTGGTCCATTCCGGGACGCGCTCGTCGAGCGTGCCGAGCGGAGATTCGCCGCGTTTGATTTGTCATCGGATGACGTCGTTCTCCTGCACGGCGATCTGCACCACGGAAATATTCTCGCGGCGAAACGGGAGCCGTGGCTGGCAATTGATCCCAAAGGTGTGCTCGGAGTCCCGGAATACGAACCCGCAACCTTCATCATCAATCAAACGACCGCCGCGGTGAATGCACGCGATCTTCGCCGGCTCCTGGCGCGCCGCGTTGACGGGCTCGCCGCGTCCGCCGGTCTCGACCCGCTCGATGTTCGTGATTGGGCGGTCGCGCACGCGGTGCTGTCCGCCTGGTGGACGGTCGAAGATCACGGGCGCGTTGGTGAATTCGCGCTTACTTGCGCCGAAGCTTTAGCAAGCGATTGAACCGTCGTTCGCCGCGATCGCTATCTTCCTCGTTGTCCTTGCCATTTGACCGGGAAAGTCTCGAAGGAAGCGCCTTCATCCGGTCGGGCGTGATCGGATTCTTGCGCAAGATCTCAAGCGCCTGGGCGTAGAGCTCTCGGACCTGCTCCTTGTTCAGCTTCTCGCCGCGTTCGTAATAAACCTGGGCGCTCTGCCCGATCACCCAGGTTCCGGCGAAGGCGATCGCGACCTTGGGTACCGTGCCAATCGCAAGCGGTAAGAGCGTCACGACTTCGCGCGCGACCGTGCGCCAGGCAAGACCAGCCCCGACCACCGGCATCATTTCGGAATAAATTCGCCACCGATTATCGAGATCACGGCCATGAATCGCCGCCAGCTTGAAGATCAGCATCAGCTGATTCTTGGTCAGGACGAAGAAATCGGCCCCGACCGCCAGCGCACTCCCGATCAAGGGCAAGAGCGTCGGCAGATTCGAGGCGAGCGCGAACTGGCCGTTGACGGTTGCTGTCTCGGAGATGACGCGGTGCGCACAGGCGCGTTTCATAAGCGGGATATAACGGCCGATCGCGATAGACCGATCGTCGGCAGTATCAGCGATACGACGACGAATCGATTCAAGATCGTGATCGCTCGTCTGGTGCGGGTTGACTTCGACCAGTCGCAGCGGCTCCTTGACACGGCGCAGTTGATCGCGCCAGTCACGTCCGATGCTGGCATCAAGCGGGCCGAGCGTGACGATCGCGTCGAAGTGATACGGATCGAGCCCACTGTCGCTGAAGACACGCGCATCTACAAATTCGCTCGCTTCGGAGCCAAACAACCGTCTCGCGAGCGACGTCGAATCAGCGTGATTCGTTGAAATAACGAGTAAACGTGGGGCGATACGTGCTTCTGATTCAAGTTCGTCAAAACTTATTTCGCGTATAACCGATACAAAGTCCCGGACGCCCATGGTGTAAATTGCCTTTCAAGAACGGGAAATCGTGGGGATGGTGGGTTACGTCAACCGAGTTGCTCGAGGCTTGTATCTTCGAAAAGTTCGACGTCTACGCATTCATCGGATAGCGCTCGTTCGCAATCCTCCGGTACGATGATGAAGCAGTTGGCCTCCGCCAGACCGCTGAGCGCTCCACCTTTCCCGCTACCGGCGGGGCGGACGACGCGGTCGTTCTGCTCGATCCTGATCACTCCACGAACGAAGTGGCGCCGGTTGCCGCGATTCTCAATAGCGGTATCCAGCCTCGCGCGCACGATACGCGGTGCGACTCGCGAGAGGCCGAGCATTGTCCGGATCGCCGGCCGGCCGAATTGGCTGAAGGCGACCGCCGCAGCGGCCGGGTTCCCTGGCAAGCCAAGCAACGGCGTTGTACCCAACGATCCAAACGCAAGTGGCTTGCCCGGCTTCATGCGGACCTGCCAGAGATCGATCCGCCCATCGCGCTGCAAGACCTGCTTGACGACATCAAAGTCTCCGACCGAAACCCCACCGGACGTCACGAGCAGGTCAGCTTCGCCGCTGGCACTCAATCGCTCTCGGATCGCCGCCTCGGAGTCAAGCGCGATCCCAAGCTGACGCGGCTCTGCGCCGAACTGCCGGGCGAGCGCCGCAAGCATCGGTCCGTTGCTGTTCCGAATCTGTGCCGGGCCAAGATCGACGCCCGCGTCGACCACTTCATCACCGGTCGACAGAATCGCGACGATGGGGCGGCGCACGACGCGGACGGTTGATCGCCCAATCGCCGCGAGCAAGCCAACGAGCATCGGGCTGATAGCCGTTCCGGCCGTCACGACGGTCATCCCGGCCACGACATCCTCACCGGCCTCGCGCACATTCTCGGCGACCCGGGCCGCGCGAGAAATCAAGATCCGGTCGCCCATCGTCGTGTCGTGTTCGATGACTTCTTCAAAGCGAACGACCGCGTCGGCGCCCTGCGGCAGCGGCGCACCGGTCATGATGCGCATCGCGGTGCCAGGCGCGAGGGCTGAGGACGGCGCCTGACCGGCCGCGATCTCACCTCGAACCGCGAACGTCAACGGAGACGCCGGAGTCGCCGGCACAGTGTCTCCGGCACGCAGGGCAAAGCCGTCCATGGCGGAATTGCGAAACGGTGGGATGTTGATGGGGCTCTGGATGTCTTCAGCCAGCACCAGTCCGAGCGCATCCAGCAGTGGGAGTGTAACGGGCTGCAGCGGGGAAAACGCGGAGAGAATACGCGCGCGAGCCTCATCCACGCTCAACATCATCTGGGGATCATCCCAGCTCTGACTGGCTTGACGAGGCCCGCGGCGAATCATCTACGCTTCCTGTTGCAGTCGCTCCATGGCGGCCACGAGTTCGGTCACGGCGTTGGCCGAGTGCTGCAGCGCGGCGCGCTCGTCGTCGGTCAGATCGATCTCGATCACCGACTTGATACCGCCCGCGCCGAGCTTCACCGGTACGCCGACATAGAGATCCTTTAGGCCGAACTCACCACTGAGGTGGGCGCTACAAGCGATGACGCGATTCTGATCGAGCAAGACCGCTTCGACCATATCGACCACCGACGCCGCCGGAGCGTAGTACGCGCTGGTACCGAGCAGCTTGACGATCTCACCGCCGCCATCACGCGTTCGCTGCACGATCGATTCGATTCGCTCCGCACTGATCAGTTGGTCAATCGGGATGCCGCCGACCGATGAATAGCGGGTCAGCGGCACCATCGTGTCACCGTGGCCACCGAGCACGAAGGCGTTGACATCCTTCGGCGAGACATCGAGTTCCATAGCAATGAAGGCGCGGAAGCGCGCCGAGTCGAGCACGCCTGCCTGCCCGAGCACGCGGTTGGCCGAGAAGCCGGACGCCTGAAGCGCCACGTGGCACA
>CALAGB010000305.1 GCA_937891245.1 uncultured Thermomicrobiales bacterium
AGTGGGTCCCGCCGGCTGACTATCGTGTGGCCGAGGTTCGGCTGCTCCACAATGCCGGAACGGTCGGGGACGTCGCCGGTGACGAAGACCGCTCGAAAGACAATCTGCTGATCCGGGGTGACGCCCTCAATGCGCTCACGAGCCTGATTGAGCTCCCCGAATTCGCCCTCGAATACGTCGGCAAGGTCAAACTCGTTTACCTCGATCCGCCCTTCAACACGCAGCAGTCGTTTCTGCAGTACGACGACGCGCTCGAACACTCCGTCTGGCTCACCATGATGCGCGACCGGTTGCTGAGCATCAAAACACTCCTTTCGCCCGAGGGCTCCGTCTGGGTGCACTGTGATGACAGCGAGCAGGCGTACCTTAAGGTGATGATGGACGAGGTCTTCGGGCGCGAAAACTTCGTCGCTGGCATCATTTGGGAGAAGTTCGCGACACGCGAGAACAGAACGGACATTTCGACCTCTCACGACTTCATCTTGATATATGTTCGGGATCGTGGCGCTTGGAAACGAAATCTTCTGCCTTTTGGGGAAGAGCAACTGGAGCGTTACAGCAACCCCGACGATGATCCACGGGGCCCCTGGTCGAGTTTGCCGATCCACGCCAAAGCCGGCCCTGGAAGGCGAAAAGAACAGTTCTATACCATTACCCTTCCATCCGGGCGCGCTATCGACCCACCTCCGGGTCGGTGCTGGCTTTACGTGAAAGATCGATTTGACGAACTGGTAGCTGACAAGAGAATTTGGTTCGGTCCCGATGGCGACAATGCGCCGCGCGTCAAGAAGTTTCTTTCAGAGGTCAGCCAGGGACTCGTTCCAAAGACTCTCTGGCTAAGCGAGGAGGTGGGGACGACTGGAACAGCTAAGGCTGAGGTGCTTGCACTCTTCCCGAATGACGCACCCTTCGCCACACCCAAACCAGAGTCTCTGTTGCAACGGGTGATCCAAATTGGCTCCGACCCCGGTGACATCGTGCTCGACTGCTTCCTCGGCTCAGGCACTACTGCTGCCATCGCTCACAAGATGGGTCGGCGCTGGGTTGGCATCGAGCGCGAAGCTGCAACAGTGGAGTCGTACGCACTGCCGCGATTGCAGAAGGTCGTTGCCGGTGAGGATCCCGGGGGAATCACAACCGTCGAGACGCTGGTCGGTGACAATCTGCCCGATGGGGTGAAGCCGGGCGACGCACGCGCAGCCGCAAGAACCGTCGACGCATTGCTGAGGGCCGACGCCTTCGCCGATATCGACGGCCTCAGCGACTCGGCGGTGAAAGAGCTCGTGAGGGCGTTGCGTGCCGCAGACAAGACAAAAAGAGAAACGATATGGCATGGCGGAGGCGGCTTCCGGATTCTGACGGTCGCACCGTCGATGTTCGACGAGGTAAGCGGCCAGGTCTTCCTCAGTCCGTGGGCCACCAATGGGAAGCTGGCTGAAGCCACCGCGGCACAGTTGCAGTACGACTACGCTCCGGATCCCCCGTTCTGCGGAGCGCGGGGACGGTCGCGGCTCGCCGTCGTCGATGGGCTCGTCAATCAGGATGTCGTGCGCTTGCTGGTCACTGCCCTTGGAGAGGATGAGCAACTCCTAGTGTGTGGTACGGCGATCGACCCGGCAGCCAGAGAGACGCTCCGCGAACTACGGCCCGGCTCTACCGTTCGCAAGATTCCACAGTCGATCCTGCACGAATACCAGCAGGCAACGCGCTGGGTCCAGCCTCGCCTCCTCGATACGCCCTCTGAGCAGCACGTGGACGAGTCGGTCGAGGCGGTGCGATCGTGACCAGCACCCTCACTACCGTCGATGAGCTCTTCGACCTCGACCGAGTCGAAGCGATTGCCGCGCGCCTCGATCTGCGCCAACCCAACAAAGACGCGCTGGAGAGCATCATCGTCGAGATCGCGCGACATTACGACATCGACCGTGAGCCGCCACCCTTTGAGGCGGTCGTCGACATGGCCACCGGGGTCGGAAAGACGTACGTTCTGGCCTCGACGATCGAGTATCTGGCTGCCGAGGGCGTGCGTGATTTCGTGGTCATCACCCCTGGTCGCACCATTCTCGACAAGACCGTAGCCAATTTCACGCCCGGCCATCCCAAGAGCCTGCTTCGCGGGATGGAGGTTCGTCCAGTCGTGGTCACCAGCGAGAACTTCGCCACTCCGGCCATGCGTGCCGCCCTCGATGATCCGGGCCAGGTCAAGCTCTATATCTTCACCGTACAGGCGCTCCTGAAACCCCAATCGAAGCTCGGGCGGCGAACGCACAAGTTTCAGGAGGGCCTGGGGGAAGCGTTCTACGCGCACCTGCAGGAGCGCGAGAATTTGGTCGTCTTTGCCGATGAGCACCACACCTATTACGGACCGGCCTTCTCGGCAGCGGTACGAGAGCTGCGGCCACGCGTCCTCATTGGCTTGACCGCCACACCCCACAGGAAGACGCCGCCCAGTCAGATCATCTTTCGCTATCCGCTGGCCGCAGCCATCGCTGACCGATTGGTCAAGACGCCGGTCCTGGTCGGACGGAAAGATGATCGCACCGATCCGCAGACGAAGCTCCTGGACGGTATTCGCCTGCTCGAATTGAAGGACCTGGCCGTTCAGCGCTGGTGCCAGGATACAGGGGCCACGCCGGTTTTCCCAATCATGCTGGTGATCGCGCCGAGCATCGCCGAAGCGGAAGAGATCGAGCTCATCCTGTGCGATCCGTCCTTCGCAGGGGGTCGTTACGCCGATCGCGTGCTCACGGTCCATTCCGACAAACCCGATGAAGCACTCGTCCAGCTCGACCGTTTGGAAGAACCGGACAACCCCTACCGCGTGGTGATCTCCGTCGGCATGCTCAAGGAAGGCTGGGACGTCAAGAACGTCTACATCATCGCCTCGCTGCGGGCCTCGGTCTCCGAGATCCTGACCGAGCAGACGTTGGGGCGTGGTCTTCGTCTGCCATTTGGTCATTACACCAACGTCGAGTTCCTGGATACGCTCGAGGTGCTGGGGCATGAGCGTTACGAGGATTTGCTCCGCAAGGCCGGCGTCCTCAATGAGCAGTTCATCGACTACCGCAGCCGGGCCATCCTCCGGCAGAACGCCATGGGCCAGCTGGTGCCAACGACCGAGACGACGCCGGTGCAGGCGGCGATCGCAACCGTTGAGACGATCACGCCCAGCCCGTCTCCAGCGGAAACGCCGAGCTACGCCGGAACAACGGTGATTCAGAGTCTTGAGGATCACACCAAGAAGGCGGAGCAGCAGCTCACCCAGCTGCAGATGAAGTTGGCTCCGCGGCCCGATTTGCCGGAACTCCGTATCCCGCGACTCAGGATGACGGCTATTACGAACAGCTTCTCGCTCAACGACATCACCGATCTGGAGCCATTTCGCCGGCTCGGTGAGAGCATGGCCGCCGACCCGGTCGGCAATCTCAGACGCGTAAAGCTGGATGCACGCATCGTTCGGACCCCTGACGGCAGGCAACAGACTGAGCTCGTGACAGCTGGGGCGATTGACCAGGTGCCGTCACCAGCGTCCCTCTTCCCCCTCGACGAACGGCGCCAGCAGCTTCTCCAGCGGGTTCTGGCCTCAGCCGTCGTCCCAGCGCGATCGAGCGAGCTGTACCCGGCATCCCAAATCGTGGATGCGTTCCTTCGTGGACTGGGGAGCGATGCCGAGAAGATCCTGAGCGGCTACCTGGACCGGGCAGCGGGCGGCCTCGTGCAGCTCGTGACCGAGGAGCAGCGACGCTTCGCGACGAAGCCGTCCTACGAGAACGTCGTCGAACTGACCGAGTTCAACAAGGTGCGCATCGGGCGTCCGGAAACGAGTCACGACCGCTTCGGCGCATTCAAACGGGGAATTGGTTACGAGGGCTATCAGAAATCGCTCTACGGTCAAGATTGGTTCGATTCATCGACGGAGCGGGATGTCGCCAACATCCTCGAGGAGGAGTCCGCGATCGTCCTCTGGGTTCGTCTGCAGATCGGTGACCTTCCGATCCTCTGGACCGGAGCCAAGGAATACAACCCCGATTTCATCGCCGTGGATCAAGAGGACCTTCACTGGGTCATCGAGGTCAAGATGGACAAAGAGATGGCGAGCGAAGACGTGCAGTACAAGCGTGACGCGGCACGACGCTGGGCCAATCACGTCAGTGCGGACGAGTCTGTGGGAACGATCTGGCGCTATCTACTCGCCTCGGAGAGCGATGTCCACATCGCCAAAGGGTCATGGGAAGCACTCAAAGCGCGTGGGAGTTAGTGATCACAAGGACCGCGTACGGCGCGATCCTTGAAATAGGAGTAGATGAATGGGGGACATCGGATCGATCTCGATAGATCGCATGATAGTGCACAAACTAGATCATCTCCAAGCGACGCAGCCACAACTGTCAGATTTGGTCTCACCTGTTACGGACGAGGCTTCGAAGTTCATTAGCAAACATATCACCAACAACTGCGAGCACCGAAGAGCTCGCCGTGCTTTGTTCGCCGAACCTTCATCGAATCAAGTGCGAATCGCTTGCGACACAGTTCTTGATCAAGTAGTGAACGAAGCGGTTTTCATCGATCAGTCGCGTGTGATCGCGACGTTATTATTCGCCGCGATGCGCGGGAATCGACGCATTTCAACCGGCGATCTTCTTATGTGCTTATACAGCGACGTAGACAATGCAAATCAATCCTCACTCGCAATTCTCAAGCTCGATCTTGAAAGTGGATTCGTTGGTCGTGTCACGACTGAAGGGACGAAAACAAGAGTCGTTCTCGAACAGATTGAAGACGTACTCACGAACAGTGAGCTTCAGAAGTGCGCCTTTGTGCTCCCGCCCGACCTTCGCGCAGCTTACGGATATGACCTAACCGTACTCGATCAACAGACAGGGAGGTTCAACACGAACCGCCACGTCGCCTCGTTCTTCCTCCAGAACTTCTTGAACTGTACCGTGGGACACAATTGTGCCGACCTCACACAGACTTTTGTGTACGCAAGTTGCGGCTGGATTGACGAAAAGGAAGCGTGGTCAGGGCCCGACATCCTGCGATTCAAGGAGCGTATCTATCAGGCGGTTGACGGAGAGGCAGTTGATGTTCTGGCGTTCGCGGATGAGGTGATTCCTGATCTCACCGAACGAGAGGAATTTGTGGAACACCTCCGAACCAATGGACTAAGGGAGCTTACATTCCCGCCGGATCCGGGGGAAAGGACGCGTTTAGCTAATTTTGTCACCTATGAGGGGGACAACGGCCTTCGTATTCGTGTTCGACGCGAAGCCCTCGGTGAGAATCGCACGGTCAGTCCGGTTCGTAACCAGGATGGCACGTGGACCGTTACTGTGCGTACCTCTACCTGGCGCAGTGCATTACCTGGAGGACGCTAGGAGGAAGCCGGAGAATGCGCGCCCAAAACTTGCTGGCGTTTTTTGAATATATCGGAATAGATCCTATCCCAGAAACGAGCGTCGATAGTCAAGTTGAAACACTTGAGGAATATCGCGTCGTCAAGCGTGTGTCGACGAAGGCCCTCTCAAGACTCACAGATGACGCTTGTTCTTTCCTCACAGATGCTTTTGGGGATTCACTGTCCTTGTCGATCGGCATAGCGAACGCACAACCACTGTTCGAGGTCAATAACGGCAACTGGCCTGATAACCTCACCGCCGCTTTGCAGACGGTTCATCGATTCGATGTGACAGTAGATTTGACGCTGGTAATTGACAAATTGGTCGCGCTCCGCCGTCTGGGTATAGTCGAGAATCACTGTCGGTGTTTGTACTATCTCTTTCACGATCGACTCGTTGCCTATTTAGAGAGCCCCCTTACGGAGCTTGATGCGAGCCTCTTCACAGATCTTGACCAACCGACCGTAATTGTCCTTTCGGAGCTCGATATCGAAATTCGAGGACAATTGCTCTCAATTGTTGGGGAAGATCGTCTTCCCGTCGACGAGGTTTTTGCTCCTGCCAGCAATGCCATAAAGTCGAGAGTAACTCACTTCCGAGAAACAGCTGCCGAGCAACTGAGTTGGACGGGCTTTCGTCTCAAACGGCTTACGCCACTGCATTTTCTCTGTGCCCAGCAGGATACTGAAAAAGAAGCCCTTTCAACGGTACTTGCACGACACACGCTGCATCTTGGCGTGCTCTATACTGCCAACCGCTCTCATTTGATCGATAATTACCGGTTCGATTCGTCCTATGTGAGTCCTGACCACAGCGCGACCGTTGCATTACGCCGTGATGATTTGGCACCGGCGAACAGAATCTTGGCGCGGTTCGCCGTATGGCCGTACGGAGGGAGCAGGGGTGACTCTGACCGATTGTTAGTCCTTCAACACGTTTTGGCTCGTGAGCTCACGAGTGACGATGGCGTAGGCAACACAGCGACACTCAGTAATCGGTTGGAGTGGATTCTCGGCGAGGTCCGTTGGCATTACCGGCTATTTCTGGAAGGAGAAATTGGGAAGCACTTCGAATACCTCCAGAAGATGACTGACTATGTTGTAGACACGACAAAGAAAGTAGCTGACGCTGTTGACCTCGTCACTAAAGGCCTGACCGATGCTGCTCTGGCTACGGTAGGGGTGATCATCGTGGCTTTACTGACGTCACTTAGCCGTTATCAACAACAAGGCAGAATCGTCACAATTACCATGCTACTGTACGGCGGATACCTAGTTTTTCTGGTTCCATACCGTCTTGGGAGCATTTGGCATAGCACGACACTCTTTAAAGTGGAGACACAAGATCGGTTAAATGTCTTTCGTAGTGTGCTCGGTGATCAGAAAGTCAACGACGCAACGCGACCAGTGGTCAGTCGATTGGGCCAATTCTATTTTTGGTTTTGGGTTACGCTTTCACTGTATGTGGGCTTCGCCATCGCGATTTGGATACTTGGCCCAAGGCTACCAAGCATCGTAAGTTCGTCTGCCACAGCGGTTCCTCCAACGCCAACGCCATAGACTGGTAATGAGTTTCTCTCGATGTCGACGGAGAGATCGGACGAAGATGGCAACCACCGCCGCATCGCTGAATTCAACGTCATCGCCTTTCGCGAAGGTCCGATAGTAGGGACCGTCTTCGTCGTGGAGCCGCTCCTCTTTTGTGACGTAGTGGCTGCTGATATTGTCGAGCTTGTCCCAGCCAGGCACCACGTGGAACTGCCCGGTTTCCTTCATGTTGGTGACGCGACTGGTGGCCAAGTGAATGCTCAAAACGTGCTTGCCCCTCGCGACGAATGCGTTTGTCACTGTCACCTCACTAGCCGTACACGATTCTGTAATGTGCCAACCAGAGTCCGTTACAAGTCCGTCACGCCTTCTCACGTAGGCTTCGTTCAAGATTGCGGTGCCAGCCAAGCAAGGGAAAGGGGAAGTCAGGTGAGACGTCTACTGGTAGCAGTGACCACGATCGGGCTCGCAGTCCTGGTCGTCGTCGGCGTGGTGGCTATGCGACCGACATCGCATGCGCCAGCGGCGGGGCTGCCCGCGACCCTATCTGCCTCGGCCGGCACGTTGCCCGACGCCGTCTATCGTGCGGGGCCTGAAACGACCGCTGCCTACCAGGCTGCTATCTCCGACCCTGAGGTGCTCCAGTCCGTTCCCTGTCTTTGCGGCTGCGAGCAATCTCTTGGGCATCGCAATAATCTCGACTGCTACATCGCCGGGTCCAAAGCCGGGCAGATCACGATCTACTCGACACACGGTATCGACTGCGGTGTCTGTCAGACGATTACACAAATCGCCATGAATGGGGCGAAGCAGGGCCTGAGTGGCCCCGAACTGCGCCAACTGGTACTCGATCACTATAGAGTTAAATCGTAATTCGACGCTTTAAGGGAAAGGAAGGCTAATGTCTCAGACAAACCGGAGAGCGGCGCGGCGGATGTCGCGCCAGACAGCGATTCAGCGACACCACATACTGCGCATTGGTGCGGTCGGGGTGGTGGCGCTCGGTATTGTCGCCGTCGTCGTGGTCGTGCTGTTCAACGTCGTCTCAGGCGGGAGCAGCGCCGCACCGGCATCCTGGTCGGTTACAGCGTATTCTGGAGGGCCTCGCCTGGCCGTTGATCGCACGTTCGTCGACGAGGGGTCGGTGCCCTACAACCACGAAGTCAAGGCGACCTACCGCGTGAAGAATGTGGGAGATCAGCCGCTCACGTTCCAGACACCGACCGTCGACGTCGTGGAAGGGTGTTGACCGCCCACTCCGGTCATCGGTCAGATGACCATGAAGCCAGGACAAGAGACGACGGTCAGTGTTCAATTCAGTATGCATGAAGGCATGGGTGGTCCGCACAAGTTCACGATCAACCTGGCCAGCAACGATCCGGTCGAGCCGTCCACGGCGCTGACGGTCGCGGCGGCCTACCCCAAGCCATAACTGATCCGGGGCGGCCCAACGTCGGACTGTCTCCACAGGCGCTATTCAGGCCGCCGAACACGCGAAAGGAGTCCTGCGGAGACATGGAAGCGACCGCACCCACGATTCTGGTCGTTGACGACGAAGAGGATTTGACCGAGCTGGTCGGCAGATACCTCCGTCGCGAGCGCTTCAACGTCGTCTCCGCCAATGATGGGACCACCGCACTCGAGCTGGCGCGGCGCCACGCACCGGATGTGGTGGTCCTTGACCTGATGCTTCCCGGCATGGACGGCCTCGAAGTCTGTCGGCAACTGCGCCAGTTCTCCAACGCCTATGTGCTGATGCTGACGGCCCGGAGTGATGAGGTCGACAAGATCGTCGGGCTGACGGTTGGCGCGGACGACTATATGACCAAGCCGTTCTCACCGCGCGAGCTGGTGGCACGCGTGCATGCCCTGTTGCGAAGGTCACGGGGCGTGACCGAAACGAGCACCGCGAACCACCTAGATCAATTCGGCGATCTGGTGATCGATTACGAAGCGCATGAGGTCACGCTACGCGGACAGATCGTCTCGCTAACACCGCACGAGTTCGACCTGCTGGCCACGCTGGCGGCTCGCCCTGGTCAGGTCTTCACCCGCGAGCAACTCCTGGAGCGCGTCTGGGGAGAGGACTTCTATGGCGACGAGCACGTCCTGGACGTCCACGTGAGTCACCTGCGCCAAAAGCTGGGCGAAGACCCCGCTGAGCCACGCTTCATCGAGACCGCCCGCGGCGTTGGCTACCGATTCCGACGGGCGAAATGATGCGAGCGTGGTTTGGCCGCCAAGGCCTTCAGGTTCAGCTCCTCTTCTCCTACCTGGTCGTGGTGGTCGGAGCCCTGGCCGCCGTGGCGCTCGGCATGCGGCTCGTCGCCCCCTCCCTCTTCAACCGGCTCCTGATGCACAACATGGGCATGGGCATGATGGGCGGCGCCATGACGTCCGCCATGCAGGACGCGACTGAGCGCGCTTTTCAGACAACGCTGTGGCAGTCTCTCGCGCTCGCCATGGTCCTGGCCAGCCTCGTGGCGCTGGTCGTCAGCGTCTACGTCACGCGGCGCATCACCACACAGATCCGGCGCATGGCGGCGGTGAGCCAGCGCATCGCCCGGGGCGAATACACCGCACGAGCAGAGGTGGCGCCGACCCTCGAGATTGGGGAGCTGGCCGAGAGCCTCAATCGGATGGCTGCGGAGCTCGAGACCACGGAACAACGGCGCGTGCAGCTCATCGGTGACGTCGCCCATGAAATGCGGACCCCGATCTCCACCATCCAGGGCTATCTCGAGGGCTTGCGCGACGGCGTGGTTGAGCCGTCCGATCACCTCTGGACCCGGCTCTTCGACCAGGCAGGCCGGTTGAATCGGCTGACCGAGGACCTCCATGAGCTGTTCCAAGTCGAGTCGGGTGTCGCGAGCATTGAGCGAAGGGCCACTTCGCCGGGCAAGCTTGTGCAGTCCACCACGACGGCTGTCAAGCCGCAGTTCGAGGAGAAGAGGATCGACCTGTTCCTGTCGCTTCCGGCGCAATTGCCCACGGTGCTTGCCGATCCGGATCGTGCCGGTCAAGTGCTGACGAATCTACTGACCAACGCGCTCCGCTACACACCCCCAGGTGGCACGGTGACCGTCTCAGCTGAGCCGGAGGGCCGCTTCGTCTGGTTCCACGTTGCCGACACCGGCGTGGGCATTCCTCCTGTGCATCTGCCCCACCTGTTCGACCGCTTCTACCGGGTCGACCCGTCCCGATCGCGGGCCCTCGGCGGCAGCGGCATTGGGCTGTCCATCGCCCGGACGCTGGTGGAAGCTCAGGGTGGACAGATTCGTGCCGAGAGCCCTGGACTCAACCAGGGCAGCACCTTCAGCTTCAGTCTGCCCCTCGCCTGACCCCGGTCCCACATCTTGAGGAAAACTTGAGGAATCCAGACATTCTCGCTTGAGTCGCGACGTCTAGCCTTGGAGGTGAGGCCGGGATGAACCGGCCAGATCGAAGACAGGAGATAACACCATGATGTACGGATTTGGATGGAATGGGATCTCTGGCTGGGGCTGGATTGGCATGACGGTGATGATGGTGTTCTGGGTCGCCTTACTGGCGCTGGTGATCTACGCCGTAAGCCGGGCCTTCTCGCAGCCGACGCAGTCGCCATCAGATTCTGGCGACGAGGACCTGGCCACGCGCGCGCTCCGTGAACGATTCGCTCGTGGAGAGATCACCGAGGACGAATACCGGCAGGTGAGCAGCACCCTGCGAGACATGGCGCATTGAGCTGAGTAAATTGGTACGAACCTGGAGAAGGGACGATCTGATGAGACGTCGAATTATGTTGGTGGTGGGGGTGGCCACGGTCGCGCTGCTGGCACTGGC
The DNA here is from genome assembly GCA_937891245.1 of uncultured Thermomicrobiales bacterium. GTDB lineage: Bacteria > Chloroflexota > Chloroflexia > Thermomicrobiales > Thermomicrobiaceae > CALAGB01. Next base: position 10,769 of record CALAGB010000305.1, read on the forward strand.
AGCGGCGATTCCGGTAGCGGCGCACATGGGACCGTGGTCAAACACCTCGTCACCGAGCCAGTCATCTGGCACGACAATCTCACTGGCGCAGGCGAAGACGAACTTCGAACAGTACCTGCAGAAACTGGGCTACGACAATCTGAGCATTAGCGAGGTGATGCAGTTCTCGAACCAATTCTATGCCGAAGCTGTTGATACCACGACCGGCACGGGTGCCTTCGAGATGGTGATGAGCTTGGACGGCCAGTACGTGTCTCCCGAGCCCGGACCGACCATGATGTGGAACACCACCTACAGCCCGATGTTCGGTGATCAAGGAGCCGGCCTACGCAGCGGCATGCCAGGCTACGGCATGATGGGCGGCGGCTCCGGTTACGGCATGATGAGTGGTGGATACGGACATGGGATGATGGCTGGATCCGATCATGGTTACGACATGATGGGTGGCTCTAGCGCCTCGGCGAGCGGAACCCCGACAGCCGGCGGCACGATGATGGGCTATTATCCGGAAACGGCCACACAACTCGATCAGCCCCTGACCGCTGAGACAGCGCAAGCTCGCGTGCAGTCTTGGCTGGATCAGAATCGACCGGGAGTGACTGCGACGGACGCGACCGCCTTCCCGGGCTACTTCACCTTCCACACCGACGTGAACGGCAAGATCACCGGGATGCTTTCGATTCAGAGCTCGACGGGCGCGATCTGGGAGCACGTCTGGCACGGCGACTTCGTCGCCATGGACGCGGGAACGCAGTAGGACCGACACCGCTGGTACCAACGCCCCGCCCGGAAGCTTCCGGGCGGGGCTCTTTTGACGGCCGGATTTCTCATGAACACGTTATGATCACGGGTTCATCTGATGAGCGCCATGGTCACTGCGCTGGGCGGCGAACCACTCGTGGATCGCCGCGATGAGGGCGGGATCGGAGGTCTGGTAGCGAATGGCCGTCCCATTTGGGAGCGTCTCGTAGGTGAAGGTGATCCTGTTCGCCCCTGCTGTCAGAACCGTTACCCCCGGCATCATGTCACCGTGGATCCGCGTTGGGTCCGAGAAGTCACCCTGCTGAAACTTCCCAGTCTCCATTTGCAGATGCGTGCGGATGAGGTCGATTTGCTGCGTATCGTTGGCGTCATTGACCACGACCGTCTCCGCCCACCGTCAGAGAGGTCGGTGAAGGAATGAGTGGTGCGTTGGAGGTCGAATGGCATGACCATGGCAGCTTTGGCGATGACTTCCGTCTGCCGGCTCTGACCATGATGACATGATGCCAGCACGAAACCTCCCCCGAATAACACCGCGGCAAAGGCCGCACTACCAGGCGGCGAGTTCGGCTGCTCGGCCGGTGCGGATCAGTCGCGACTATTCAACGCCTCCACTAGTATCGACAGCGCGTGCAGTACCTCGTTCCGCTCGTTCGAAGACATGGCCGCGAACAGTTGGTCAAACTTGGCGCGGCGGGCGTCATCGACTTGCGCGGCGATCTCGCGTCCAGTCTCGCTCAACAGCACATGTACAATCCGCCGATCGGCCCGGTCGCGGGAGCACTCGACCCAGCCACGTGCGCGCATCTGGGCCACGAGCCGGCTGACGGTGCTCTTCTCCAGACGGAGCCTGCGCGCCAATTCGTGCTGGGACAGCGGTGCCTGCTGGTTCAGTTCTATGAGGGCATGGGCTTCCGTCACCGCGATCGGCTGACCGCACGGAGTGCGGTCGGGCTGGTGCAATCCGAACGCGCGCACCAGCGACACCATCCGGTGTTGGAGTTCCAAGGCCAACTGCGGGCCAAGAGTATCCTCTTCATTCATGGTTGCATCATACAACTATCTAGTGGGGTCAGCAACCTGCACGACGCCGGGTGGAGCGCGTGGCTCCAATTAACGTAGCGTCTTTAGATAGCTCAATAGGTCGTTCAACTCCTGGTCGGTCATCTGCCAACGCGGCATGGGTCAGGCGAGCGGTTGTCCGTCGGCATCGGTTCCCTGGGTAATCGCCTGCATGATTTGTTCGTCCGTGTAGGTCGGGCCGCGGCTGCCGTCTGGCTCGAGCATCTCAGATGGATCGTTCAGGTTCTGGTACGTGATATTTGGGCTGGTGAACAGCGGCGTGCGCAGGCCCTGGCCGTTCGCCATCATCATCCCCCCGGTCCTGGGAATCGGCTGCCCGCTGGTCAGTTCGGTCCCCGTGCGGAAGATCCACTCGCCGCGACCCTCTGCGGTGTTGGCCGGCCGGCCGGCGGCCAGGAAGCCAGAACCGATGAGCGCCATGCCGGCGATCTCGACGACTACCAGGGTGGTCCCGACGAAAAGGAGTCCCTTCCTAGGCATCGCGACCTCCTCGATTTCACTCCAGCGCGCGTCGCATTTGGTCGTATTGTTCCTGGGTGATCTCGCCCCGGGCGTAGCGCTCGCGGAGGATCTGGAGAGCGCGATCGGCATCTGCGCCAGCGGTTCCCGATGGGGTCCGTCGGACGAGCCAGAGGATGATTAGCACGATCCCGCCGATGACGAGGGCCGAAAAGAGGAGCATCAGCACACCCCACCACGGACTATAGCTATAGCCGCCCCACCCCATCATCCCGGGCCCCATCATGCCCCAGCCCATCATGCCACCACCCAGAATCCCGATCAGCACGACCACTGCGGCGACGCCGCCGATGGCAATAACGATCTCACGATCACGCACGACGACTTTCTCCCTTTCGTTCAGACGATCCTGCTTGAGCGGGACGACGCGCTCTGGCGTGCCAGCGTGGCTTGCAGTGCGAGTAACCCAAGCACCGAATCCTTGAACTGGACTTCAACGAGCACGTCCTGAGCCTGCCGCAGTCGCCCCGCGATGAATTCCGCGTAGTGGCCAAGCGGAACAGTCAGCGCGCCGCGATCGTACACGGTTCTATCCCAGCGAACGCCACCAGCCGCACGAAGCAGCGCAGCCCGCTCGGCATCCGTAGGTCGAGCGTGTTTGCGCTCACCACCGTTACTCACGCGACCGTGGTGTCCATCCTATCCGCTCCCACTCATTACTGTGATCGTCTCGATCGGATGGCATAAGGAGCTCGGATTCGTCAAACATGCGAGAGCGGCCACCGGGGGCGACGAAGGAGTCTCCTGAACAGCCAGTGACGAGCGTGCGGTCATACGCATCGCTTGACGAGGCATGCCGGGCATGCTTGCCTTCCGCACGATCACTGAATGGCTCCTCGACGGAGCCCAATAGCGCCACGAGCCAGTCTCAGCGCTAGGGTCCCTCTTGTTCGGGACGAGCACGCGCGGTGCTCCAGCCGAGACGCCGGTAGAGCGGGCAATACCCGGTGATCCCGGTGACGACGAAGTCCAGCCCCAGCAGCACCAGCACGCCCTCGGCCACACCTGCAACAACTGACGACGGACCGGCGACTAGCAGTAGGAACCCGACCAGAGCCAGGATTCCACCGCCGAGTATGCGTACCCACCGCTCGAGCCTGCCTAAGTTCTGTGTTCGCCGCATTACTGTAAACTCCAATTTCTGGTAGCGCTTGAGCGCTAAGCCACATAATGGGTCTCTTCAGGGTGGGAGTGATCACATTCGTCACCCTCGACCTGCCGTCGTGAACATGGTTGCAAGGGCTTACGGGTCATCGAGTGCCCCAGACGCCTAGGATGACCAGAGCCAGCACCGCGAGCATCGGTAGGCAGCATAGGAGCATTGCCAGCCAGTGCTTCCAGCTTCGCTCGTGCCCGTCGACGCCCTCGATGGGCTCGGTCGTCCGTCGTTCGCTATCGTCCGAGTACATAATTGCCATCTCCCGACCGCGAAGACACGTGGAGAATTAGTATCCCCACACGTCTCTGCTGATTTCACTCCACGATCAACTTGCCGCGTAGCATGCCCATCTGGCAGGCGAACTCGTATTCACCGGGATTCTCCGGCAGGAACTCAATCGGCACCACCTCGCCCTCCGGCAACTGGGCCGACTTGCCGAAATCGCTGAGGATCACCATCTCGGAGCAGGCAGCGGTCTCTTCTCGGCGAAAGTTCAACCGCACCGGTTTCCCGTGTTGGACGACGATCAGGTCGGGTGTATATCCTCCCTTGACTAGCACCATCGCCTCCTGGTAGCCGCTGGAGGCAACTGCGGCCCGATAGCCTCCCGTGCGCGGGCCCCAAAAGAACCAGGCGATGGTGCCGATCAAAATCAGTCCACCGGCGATGACCAATGCATCTCCGGTTGTCATGTTCACGCCTCCTTTGACGTCCACCGCTTCAGGCGGTTGGCATTGCTGATCACGGTCACTGAGCTAAAGCTCATGGCCAACGCGGCCAGGAGCGGTGAGAGGAGCAGTCCGGTGAATGGGTACAGTACCCCCAGCGCGACGGGAATTCCAAGGGAGTTGTAGATGAATGCGCCGGCGAGGTTTTGGTAGACATTGCGCATTGTCGCTTTCGAGATGTCGATCCCCGTAAGCACACCGCGTAGGCTCCCGCTGATCAGGGTGATGTCGGCGGCCTCGATGGCTACGTCGGTGCCGGTGCCGATGGCAAAGCCGATGTCGGCCTGCGCCAGCGCGGGCGCGTCGTTGATGCCATCGCCGACCATGCCAACCTTCTTGCCTTCGAGCTGGAGCTTCTGTACTTCGTAAGCCTTGTCCTGCGGCAACACCTCGGCGAGCACACGATCCACACCTACCTGTCGAGCGATCGCGTTAGCGGTGCGCCGGTTGTCGCCCGTGAGCATCACCACCTCGAGCCCCAGTGTTTTGAGCTGAGCGATGACCGCGATGGAATCTGCTTTGATCGTGTCGGCCGCGGCCACGATGCCGGCGGCGACGCCGTCAACGGCGACGAACATTGGCGTCTTGCCGTCGTCAGCCAGACGTCGCGCCTCAGGCTCCAGGCGGCCCAGCGCGATCTTCCGATCGGCCATGAGCATGGTGTTGCCGAGCAGCACGTGCCGACCGATGACGTCGGCCTCGACTCCTCGGCCAGGAATGGCGCTGAAGTTGGTGACATCGGAGAGTTCCAGGCGATTCACCCGCGCTCCTGCGACGATAGCGCTCGCTAGTGGGTGCTCAGACTGGCGTTCGACCGCCGCGGCAAGCCCCAGCACCGTCTCTTCGTCGAAGCTGTTGTCCGGTACGACGTTGGTCAGCTCCGGCTTGCCCTTGAGATCGGAAGAGCACACGTCTGAACTCCAGTCACCTTGTAATCTCGTA